>JAAXHI010000558.1:58656-62175 GCA_012270875.1 Candidatus Poribacteria bacterium
GACACCGAGGAAGAGGAGGAAACACCAGACGGTACACTCCTTTACAAAGCAGACACGTTACTGCTTGTCAAATGGGATACCTATAGTTACCTCGCACGGGTTACAGAGGATACTTTTGAAAATGCCACGGAAGTCCCGATTCATGTATTCAACGAGAAAGCCCGAAACGTACTCGGTGGTAATATCGCAATCGCGGACGTTGTGACAACTCGCGAAGAACCCCAAAACGGTTGGGGTACCCGGAAAGTCGCCTTGGAGTACTTCGATGGAACGCAGTGGCACTATACCATGAAAGCAACTGAAGGTGTAGACCACTACACTGTCCCCAGTGATGCCTCAGGTGATCAACGCGTCGCATTCGAGAATGTGCGATTCGACATCATCAGCCAATGAAGTAACTGTACCCCCCCGTAGGGGGCCTATTGCAATGCTGCGAACCTGTCAATGTTTATAGTGAATGTTTCAGCCAATCAGACCCGGATAAACTGGCAAAGGTATTGTCAATATAAACTTGACATAACACTATGTCTAAACAGATGGCAACTTACGTTGTCTTATTCAATAAAGGAGATAACAGATGTTTTTTAGAAAGTTTTGGCTTATAACAACGGTGGTGTTTGTACTCTGTGGACTCATTCTGAGTACGCCTCATGTGGAAGCACAAACAGTCCATGCACTCGTTGTCGTTATGAATGCAGATGACAAGATTGGAAAGGGCATGGAAGTAAACCTTGACAAAATTAATGAATTCTTGGATGAGGTTGGCAACCAATACTTAATTCGGCCGACCATCTTCCGCAGTACAGCCCGTCAAACGACACCGGATGCCGTGCTGCAGTGGATTCGAAATCTCAGGCCTGCAGCAGATGATGTCGTTTTTTTCTACTACGGCGGGCACGGCGGCATGGTGAGTAAGACAGACCAACGCACTTACCTCTATTTAACAGACGGTATATTGTACCGAGATAAAATTGAGGAGGTTATGCAGAATGTTTCCTGTCGCTTGAAACTCATTATTACGGATTGCTGCAGCAGTTATCCATCCTCAGACAGTGCTGACCCAGCAAGCCTCACGAATTATGGAACGGTTGAGCAAAGAAACCACATTACTGATCTCTTTGGTAAACATGAAGGTTTGTTGCACGTCAATGGCACCACTGAGGGAAGCTACGGATGGGTTAACCTCAATCGCGGCGGTTTCTTTACAACCAGCCTGCTGCAGTCGATCCATCCCCGCACAGATGGAAACAGAGACGGTTTTTTGGAATGGCATGAGATCTTACAAGTCACAGAAGCAGTTACGCAAGAAACCTTTAACAGCCATTATCCTAGTTTTACGGATGAATACAAGCGCGACCCGCAGACAAAACTCCAGACCCCGAAAGTCTATTCTACGCCGATACCGGTGCACTGGTACCCCCGCGATAGACCTGACGACAGAGACATCGCAAGCGGACTTTGGGAACTTGAAAACCGAGTGTCCGATATCCGGCTGTTTCTTAGACCCACCAAGCAGGATTATCGATTGACGGACTATCTGACGATCCGACTGGAAGCAGACAGAGATTGTTATATAACACTGTTCAACTGGGAAGCAGACGGCACCTTCAAACAACTGTTTCCAAACAAATTTGACACCGACAACTTCATCAGAGCCGGTAGTTCCATTAATTTTCCAACCCGCGACTCTAACTTCGACATCAGACTCTCCGGACCGGAAGGCATAGAACGCTTAAAACTTGTCGCTGTACGCAGTAAAACCGTAAGTGATAGAATTAACAGCGTACTCCCAAGAGAAGGTGATGCCTTTGGCAACGCACCAGCCGGTGATGGACAAAACAAAAGGATGGCAGATATAGAAAAACGAGTTAGCAGAGAAGACAAAATCGCAGAAATTCTGCAGGATATAGATCCAAGGGATTGGGCTATTGATAATGCCACAATTGACTTAAGACGTTGAGATGGACAATCATAACTGATGAAGGGGAGCTAGCTGCTTTTGACACCGGCGCACCGGGGACAAAAGCAGCTTCATTCCAATGCTCGTTAGCAAAGGATCTATAGATATGAATTATGCACACAGACAACCTATCCACAAAACATGTTCCAGGCTCACGGCTGTATTTGTCGGCACATTGTTCTGCCTAACCTTTATGACTTCAACGAGATACGCAAACGCAGAAACCCTGCACGCACTCCTCGTGATTATGGATACGAATCCGCTCCTCGGCACAGCGATGCAAGCCAATGAGGCGAATATTACACATCTCCTACGTATCATAGAACGCGAAAGCGGCATGCAGATCCGGAAGAAGCACCTCCGAGAATCACGGGATGAAGCCCGAATCGCTAACATTCGCGACTGGATCAACACAATACGACTTCATGAGGATGATGTGCTCTTTCTCTATTTCAGCGGCACTGGAAAAGCTCTCGGTACACAACCCACCGAAGAATATCTCGCTTTACAAGATGGACTCCTCTATCAGTCTGAGCTGCGAAGAGATATGCAACACCCCCCCTGTCGACTGAAACTCCTTGTGACAGATCGGTGTGATAACATCGTGGAAATCCCGGAAGACCTGCCCCCGCATGCCCCAGTGGACACCGTCAAAATTGATGCCCTCTTTCGTAAACATCAAGGTTTTCTACATCTCACGAGCGCAACAGGCAGCGAATTCGGATGGGCTGATGCACGGGAAGGCGGACTTCTTACGCACGCCCTCCTCCATACAATCGACGCAGACGTTCACGCCAACACTTGGAAAGACCTCTTGAAAGACATTCAAGAAACAACTGATGAACTGTTTCAAGCCGCATATCCCAACTTATCCGCTTACGCAAAAGCACTCATTAAAGAAAAGGGGATTAAACACCAAATCCCTAAAGCTTACTCACTGCCGACACACATTGAGAGTGACACTCCCAGGGAAACGGAAACGCTCTGGGCCTTTACGAATCGAGACGCTCCCTTCAGCCTTCAGGTAGGCCCCAATCAAAAGAACTATCAGCGTTATGACTACATCATCTTCGGTATCGAACTAAAACAAGATGCCTACGTCGTCATACTGAATTGGGCTGCTGATGGCCAGTTTAAATGTCTCTTGCCCAATACGGAACAGGAGGATAATTGGATGCGAGCCGGGCAGCACCTGATCCCCAATCGGGACTCCACTTTTGATATCAAACTCAAAAGGACCGGCACTGAAAAATTTAAAATCCTTGCACTTCGCGCACGTGAAGACAGCTCCGCTATCGCGCACCTCTTTCCTCCTAAAGACGAAGGTGTGTTAGGACAACGGCGAACGGCCCTGGAACGCGACATCTTACAGATTCTTCAAAATATATCTACACAGGATTGGGACGAATCCAGTTTTGCCGCCCAAGTACTCGAGACAGAACGCTAAACAGCTACCAATCACGGAGATACACCCCACCAGCTAGGTAGTGTTTACATTTTTTTAGTGGAACGCACATCTCAGGAGATAACCTTTATGAAAACCAAACACCTGCTCTATC
>JAAXHI010000368.1:0-1629 GCA_012270875.1 Candidatus Poribacteria bacterium
GCACAGATCATCTCAGAAATGAAGATACTTGCACGGCACTGTAAAGAAAAACTGGAGATTCCATAGGCATTCAGATTTTACGTTGGGACCTACCTCTGTGAGGCAAAACAGATGATACGATATCTTAAAGTCAAGGGACTCAATAAGCGACTTGACGGTGAATTTGAGTTCAATGAGGACTTAAACATTTTTACTGGACCTAACGGATCCGGTAAGACAACGCTTCTTAAGCTGTTGTGGTATCTCATCAGTGGACACCTTGAGCAAATCCTTGTTGAAATTCCGTTTCGTTCCATTGCAATTCAAACGGATCTGTTCGCTTTGAGCATGGAACGGCTTAACCCAGATCAAGTTAAGTTTGATTACAACTCTGGTAAAGATATAGACGAATTTATTATCGCCGCTGCGGAGACCGGATGGATCAACCGGAAGAGTGTAGTTTGGGTAAATTCGCTTGAAAAGCAGATAGCGCGAATGACCAAGCAGAGTCTATTCTTTCCAACCTTTAGAAGAATTGAAGGCGGTTTTTCGAGAATTAGAACAGATGCCGACGACTCAAATATTAAGTTTCTCGCCTCCGATCCGGAAATGCTTCAAGTTTCAATGTCCCAATTTTCGTCTGAGGTCTCAGTCAATGCACACATGTTCATCGCTTCAATTTCCACAGAGGATCTCCGTGAACTGCTCACGCAGAAATACGCCGATATTTATGAAGAAATCACCACCCGCCAGTCGCAGGTATTAGAAGAGATTTCAAAAGAGATACAAAACAATCCAGATAAGGACAGAGTTTCTGAGATTCCTCAAGATGCTTCGGTTGTTCTGAATGCTATTCAGAAAGTTAATGAGGAACGAGAACGGTTGAGTAAGCCGTTTTCTGTGTTATCTGAGTTGTCTCGGAAGATTTTACGGTATGACGCGATACATGTTACTGGACAGATTGTTCGTGGGGAAACTACCAACGGAATTACTTTGGGCGAAGGAAAAGACGGAATTACAGTTGGAGATGCAAAAGATGCTATCTCTTCTGATAAACTCTCTTCTGGCGAAAAGCAGATGCTTAGTTTTCTTTGTTACAATGCATTTAGCAAAGACATGGCTATCTTCATTGATGAGCCCGAGTTAAGTCTGCACGTGGATTGGGAAGCAATCCTTTTACCGACCCTGCTTGAACAGGCAACGACTAACCAACTTTTTGTAGCGACACATTCGCCCTTCATCTACACCATATATCCTGATAAAGAATTTATGTTAGATGATACTCGGGGATATCAAGGAGAGACTTAATGCCAACACCGAATCCAATGACAGTGGAGCAGTTAGTTGGTGTTCTGCGGAGGTCTCGCAAGCCGAGCATTATTGTTGAGGGAGACGATGATGTAATCATCTACCGAGAATTAGCCAAGCGAATTGGAATACTTGAAGTTGCTTTACGATCTTCTGGTGGAAGGGAAAAGTTACTTCAAGTTTATAAGCGCAGAGGTGAGTTCCCCCAAGCACCCGTTGCTTTTATCGCTGATCAGGATATGTGGTTGTTCTCAGGGATTGAGCCAGGTTACGATGATGTCATTTGGACTAACGGGTACAGCATCGAAAATGATTTGTATTCAGATGCTAACTTGGAACGTT
>JAAXHI010000368.1:1716-39420 GCA_012270875.1 Candidatus Poribacteria bacterium
ATTGGATGCAGGCTTTTGCGCACGTCAAAGCTTTCGCTCTCCTAATGCAGAGCGAGTGCGACAAATCAGATCTACATATCAACTTTTACTTAGAGGAAAACAACTTTTCCAGTTATTGGTCCGTTTTCTGAGCAAACCCATCCACGGTTTTGAGAAGGCAAGCCTTAACGATTATGCCCTGTACAACTTAGCACTTAGGATGCCGGAGCAACATCCATTGCTGGATAGATTAATGGAAAAAGTAAGGGGCAAAATTGCAGTACACAGACCTGCTTCCTGAAAAGAAATAAAATTCTGATAAAAGGAAATACCGAAAAACAATGCAAAATCGTAGAAAAGTCCTTATCACCGGAGCCTCTGGCTACATCGCTGGACGGATGCTTTCTGAATTTCGCGAACGCTATGAACTCGTGCTGCTGGACGTGAGAACCACGAATCGGCAGGGAGAAGAGGTCGAAGATATTCAGATCGCGGAACTTACCGACCCTGACCGAGACGCGTACAGACACTATTTTGAAGGCGTTGATGCAGTCGTCCACTGTGCCTTTAAAGGTGGCAGTTTTGAGAACGAACTCGCCAATGTTCAGATGGCATACAATCTCTATCAAACCTGTGTTGAAACCGATGTCCGACGCGTCGTTGTCTGTAGTTCTAACCACGCCGCCGACTATTATGAACGGCTTATTTGGGCGGATAAGTGGGATGTGGTGACACCAGACATGCGTCCGCTCTCCGATAACTTCTACGGATGGGCAAAAGAGGCGTATGTGCATCTCGGTTTTGTGTTTGCGACAGGACACGTTGATGGTAAGAAGTTACAGAACGTGCAGCTACGTATCGGCGGACCGAGAGAAACGGATATGGCGAATTCCTCAGCAGACGATTTGAAAGCCATGCACCGCGGACTCGGTGCGTATTTGAGTGTCCGGGATCAGGTTCAACTTTTCGTCAAGAGCATTGAAACGGAAAATATAGAGGACGAGAACGGAATCCCGTTCCAGATTTTCTACGGTATCAGCGACAATACGCACAAGTTCTGGAGCATCGCCAACGCGCGAAAGGTGATCGGTTATGCCCCAGAGGACGACAGTCAACGCCGTTTTGCTGACCGGTTGGCAGAATTGTTGGAACAGGCGAAAAACCTGTAGTCCCTTCCTTTAAGGATCCTCCACGTGCCGAACTTTACAGCAGAAGAACTCACCACTATTTGCCTTAATGTCTTCCAAAAATTAAGCATCCCAGCAGCCGAAGCCGAAATCGTAACCCGTTCCATGGTGGATGCCAACCGCGTTGGGCACGACTCACACGGTGTTATCCATCTCGAAAAATATATCCGCGAATTGGACGCAGGGTTAATCCAGCCTGGGGCATCAATAGAGACACTACACGAATCCGCGTCAATTGCGGTATTAGACGGGAATTGGGGTTTCGGTCCCGTGATTGCAACGCGCGCCGTTGAGTTGGCAATTGAGAAAGCAAAACAGACAGACATCAGCTCTGTTGCCGTATCGCGGAGTAATGAGACGGGTAGATTGGGCGGGTATGCATGCCTCGCAGCGGATGCAGAGATGATAGCACTAATGATGGCAAACGATCACGGCGGTGGAACGTGTGTTGCACCACACGGCGGGGTTGAAGGCAGACTCTCTACCAATCCGATCGCTTGTGCTGTGCCAATTGAAGGGCAAGATCCGATTGTGTTGGATATGTCTACAAGTGTTGTTGCATCAGGAAAAATTCGGGTCAAACAGCATCAAGACGAGCCTGTGCCACACGGATGGCTCATTGACACGGCAGGCGAGTCAACCACAAATGCAAACGATTTTTATAGTGTGCCACCCGCTGCCATACTGCCGTTTGGTGGGGTTGCTGCGCATAAAGGGTTCGGACTGAGCGTGATTGTGGACATCCTATCGGGCGCGCTTACTGGGGCAGGATGTAGTCAGAGTGAAGATGCCCGCGTCGGCAACGGGTTGTTCGTGCTTGCAATCAACGTTGCCAGTTTTAGAGAGTTTCCGGGGTTCAGTGTAGAGATAGAGCGTTTTATCAAGTATCTCAAATCGGCGAAACGCGCTGCTGGCGTTGAGGCAATTCGGATGCCAGGGGAACGCGGTTGGGTCGAACAGCGCAAACGAGAACAAGAAGGCATTCCGATAGATGCGGAGACGTGGCAGCAAATTCAAGCATTATTGTAAGGGCGTTTTCTGCTATGTTACTGTCAATGATTTGCCGGTCTCTGGGTGGAATAGGTGTGCCTTCTCCATATCGAAATTGACTGTCAGTGGCGTATTGTGCTGCGGTATATCAACAAGATCAGACTGAGCAACGAAATTGTTTTCGCCTGTCCGCAGATACAAGAGTGCATGGTTTCCAAGCGGCTCCACCAGTTCCACCTGTGTGCCAACGCTGTTCTTCGCACTTTCGCCGATATGAATATCCTCTGGTCGGATGCCGAGCGTTACCGCGTCCCCGGAAAGTGTGTTTAGTGCCGACTGGAGACGGTTATTCAGTTCCACCTTAAAACTTTCAAATTGGAGTCCTGACGCGCCACCATTATTCACGATGTGTGTCTCTATAAAGTTCATCGGTGGTGTGCCAATGAAACCACCGACGAATTGATTTGCGGGTTTGTGGTAAAGCGTCCCGGGATCCGCGATCTGCTGGATTTTCCCCTCATTGAGGACAACTATCTGATCTCCCATCGTCATCGCTTCAACTTGGTCGTGCGTGACATAAACAATGGTGGCGTTAAGTCGGTCATGTAGGCGACTAATTTCCATCCGCATTTGCACACGGAGTTTCGCATCAAGATTGCTCAACGGTTCATCGAACAGGAAGACCTTCGGGTGCCTAACGATTGCCCTACCGACCGCGACGCGTTGACGTTCACCGCCAGAGAGGTGCTTCGGTTTGCGGTTCAATAGGTGTGAGATGCTCAAAATCTCCGCCGCCTCTTTGACGCGTTGTTCGATCTCCGCTTTCGGATATTTTCGGAGTTTCAACCCGAACGCCATATTCTTATACACCGTCATGTGTGGATAGAGCGCATAGTTTTGGAAGACCATGGCGATGTCCCTATCCTTCGGTGGGATGTCGTTGATGCGTTCGTCGTCGATGTAGATGTCGCCTTCTGTTATCTCTTCCAATCCGGCAATCATCCGCAGAATTGTCGATTTACCGCATCCTGACGGACCGACAAGCACCGTAAACGACTCATCTGGAATCTGAAAATCTGCTTGTTCGACTGCGAGGACATCACCATCGTAAATCTTGGTGACATCTTTCAAGTTAACCTGTGCCATAATTTTGTAGGGTTTACGCACCTCCTTGGTAGGCGCGGTTTTAAACCGCGCCCACAAAGTCCGAAGCAAGCAGCCTTTCGTTTATTCTCCCGGATGAAACAGTGCTTCGTCAACTTCAGCGTTCAACGCGATGTCGGTAATCAAAATCTGCCGATATTCTCCGCCCTTTGTCGCACGATGATGCGCGATTTTAATACCGTCCACATCTCGATAGTCATCAAAGAACGCTACCACGTTTTCTACGCCGCCCCCTATCGCAATGTCATAACTAAACTGGACTATATAGTGTGTCACATCGCTAATAAAGACCTTTAAAGACTTCCCAGAAGGCTGTGTAACAAGGAGAACAGACGTAGGAATATCGTTTACCTTCTCTGCCCCTACGTATTGAACGGGAACATCGCCTTTTGAGAGCATTGGTAAAAGCCAGATCGGTTCTCGGAAAAGACTGTCTTTAAAGAAAGTAATATAAGACGCGGCTGCCTCAGGTGGAAGTGGTTTGACCTCTCTACCTGCTAACTGAAAAAAAGAATTACCATCAAAGACTAAACCGCCCTTGTGGCTGTCTGCCTGCCAATCGCTACGGAATTTATCAGCGTAAAAGTACGTTTTAGTCCGTCCCTCATCCTGCACATCTCCATCAGGGAAGTGTTCAAAACTGTGGGATTCGGTCACAATATTTTTCACCGCTTGTAGTTTCTCAAGTCCGCCGTGCGCAGCGACAGCTGCATCAATAATTTCCTGCACATTAGGAACTGTATTTTGCGCACCTTCAGAGGCATCCGGTGGCGTCGTTACCGGTGTATCAGGGGCATTGGCAGGTTCTGCGAGATTCTCCTTCACCAATTCGGCAACAGCCGTTTCAACATCAAAACCGCCGAGACTCGCCTTTCGGATAATACCTTCACCGTCAATCAGGAAAGCTGACGGAATTCCCCAGACCCCATATAGCGTCCTTATCTCTCGGCTTTCATCCCAGTAGTGAATCCACGCAAGTTTCTCTGACTTAATATACGTTTCAAGCGGTTCCTTTGACCTGTCAAGGCTTATACCGATAATCTGAAACTGCTGATCTTTGTACTTTTCATAAGTCTTCTTAATTTTAGGCATCTCGGCGATGCAGGGTCCACACCAGGTTGCCCAAAAATCGAGCAGCACGACCTGCCCGCGATATTTTTCTAAGGAGAGTGTTTCACCTTTCAAATCCGTTACCTGAAAATCCGGTGCCGGTTTACCGATCCACTCACTCGGATTTATTCTCTGCGGTTTCTGTACCTCTTCTTTTTCAGGCGTTGTCCCCGGTTTAAGAAGCTTTGTCGCAGGTATTGACTGTGCCCGCGAACCGTCCGCAAGTGTCTTCGTGGAAGTATCGTTAGGTTTCGTAAGATTTTCCGTGACCAATTCAGCGACGGCGGTTTCAAGACTATAACCGTGAAGATCTGTTTTACGGATAACGCCTTCACCGTCAATCAGAAAGGTTGACGGAATTCCTTGAACATTGTAAAGATTAGCAATTTTGCTGGTGTTATCCCAATAGTGAATCCATGCAAGCTCTTCTTTCTCAATGTATGCTTCAAGAGGTTCTTTTGATCTGTCAAGGCTGATACCGATGATCTGGAATTTCTGATCCTTGTATTTTTCATAAGTCTTTTTGATGTTCGGTATCTCTGCGACACACGGCGGACACCACGTCGCCCAGAAGTCGAGCAGGACAACCTGTCCACGATATTTTTCTAAGGAAAGTGCTTCGCCTCTTAGATCTGTCACCTGAAAATCTAATGCGGGTTTGCCAATCCACTCGCTCGGCTGCACCACCGGCATTGAACCCGCCCCGGGTGGTTTTGGCAATCCACCTTTTCTCTCCGCTTTATCTTGTTCAAGCAGCTGCTTCGCAAATTTTGCTTGCGATCGCGCGCCGTACTTTGGATGATGTACCAATCTCTGGTAAGCGACATCCGCTTCATCGTGCTTGCCGAGTTTGTCATACGCCAATCCTAATTCTAACAAACAACGCTCGACGTATCGTGCTTCTGGAAGGTCATTGACGACTTTTTCAAAGGCTTTGATGCCTTCCTCAACATGCTTTAACTTCACTAAAGCATCACCGAGAAGATAGTAGACCTCATCGATCCGTCTATATTCAGGATGCGCCGCAACAAAGTCTCTGGATTTCTCCACTAACTTCTCTAAATCTTCAGACTTAGGCTGCTGTCTAAGGCTTTTATAGATTGCCTTAATTTCCTTATATTTGTCAGCAGGCTTCACCGAATAGGCACCAGCGAAGTTGGCGCAAAAACCAATTAGAACGAGGCTCGTAAGCATACCAATGAGGATACTATGGAAGATTCTGTTTCCTTTTTGCTGTGAATTTATTTCATTTCGGGGACGCATTTCAATCTCCTTCGGGTCAATTGGTGCGTACCTAAAGGGCGTTCCGATAGGAATACGCAAGTAACAACTTAATTTCTTCCACCTGTACCTGTTGCAAGAAACGGGTCACATCAGCCTCGGATCCGTTTTCAGTCGCCTGACACCAATCAATAAACTGGTACGCATCCCATTGCTCTTCTGCCTCAATAGTTTGTGCAATGCGTGCCAACGCATCTGATGGATTCGCTACCTCTTTCAGTACGGCGAGTGCGCGTTCGCGGAGTGCAGGAAAAATCGGGTGCGTCCCGACCCTACCGAACCAATATTTTGAGTTGCTATAGTCCGGCTCACGGCGGTGCATAATGCCGTGCCAGTAGCTGCCCGTCTGATTTTCAAGTTCCTGCGAGATTGTATGTGATTCATCCAATGCGTCATTCCACAAAAGCAAACCGCTCTTGATGGCTTCACCAAACGTGGTGTTTCTCACAGATTCCCCGTGAAAAAGATCGTCAAGGGATGAAGATGCAAGTGCGTCTGTCAGTTCAGTACTCCACGCTTTTTGGGGAACGAGCGTTGGAAGCGGATTGCCTGCCTCTAATTTTTCGATAACTTCGGCGATTGCCGGTGTGTATGTTACATCCATGAAAATGCTCCTTAGTATGCAAATCGGTCAGTTGAAATTTAGTTTAGCATCTTTTGCTGAATATATCAAGTGTTTTCGGATTTTCGGATAGGCAGCAATAAGTTTTGTTATTGCTGCTGAAATGTGTTACAATTGTGAGAAAGACTTGCAAGTTTGGAGAAAGTTTCAGTTAAAATGGGAACTGCGTTTAAAAAAGCACTCATCGTTTTCATTGGGTTTATTGTAATTTTGGGAGGCGTTTTAATCGGTGTCATCCATAACTACTCTCAATACGAATCAATCCCAGAAACGATGCAAATGGTAGATTTTCCCGGAATGCTGTTAGCCGTTTTAGGTACGTGCATCCTGAGTTTAGTTAGTGTTGTGTTAACTTTCTGGTTAGCCCGCGCTTGGACAAACGAACAACCTGAGCTCGGTGAACGGATTATTCGCCTCGCGCTCATAGTCAGCATCAGCTTGATTGTTGTTTTCGGTGGTTTGGCAAGTGGCTTGATTATTTTACGCACGTTATGGACAATCGGCTTTTTTTAACTTGCATTTGTGTTACCTATATGGTATAATTAGTTAATCGTGATTTGGACATAGGGTCGTAGCCACAGATTCACTGATATTCGGTTTCGTTGTATCTACGCCTGATGTCCGAGTTGATACAAGACGTTTTGTAGATAGAGTTCTCTCACATACCGTAGCGCAACGGATAAGTTTGTCGCTTTCGTTTTAACACAGGCTTGCAAGCGGTGCTCTACGATTTATACAGGCTTGTAAGCGGCGCATTGCAGCGCCTTTACTTGGGGGTGTGAAAAATACACTACAGAGGCAAACGTACGCAAAGAACGCAGGAAAGGCAAAGTCGTTCAAATCATCAGATTCGAGCTAAAGAGATTTTACTAATAGATCACGAGAACAAACAGGTGGGAGTTATGTCCCCCCGTGAGGCGATGCAGCGTGCTGAAGAAGTCGGATTGGATTTGGTAGAAGTTTCACCGAATGCCAAACCTCCCGTTTGTAAGATTATGGACTACGGGAAGTATCAGTATGAGAAAAACAAGCGCGCACGTGAGGCTCGAAAGAAACAGACGAAGGTAGTCCTTAAAGGGATGCAGTTCCGACCGGATACTGCCGAACACGACTACCAATTCAAGAAACGACATGTTGAAGATTTCCTCAAAAACGGGTGGAAGGTCCGAGCGACTGTTCGGTTTAGAGGTCGTGAGATGCTACACACTGACCTCGGTAGCAATCTGCTTTCACGGCTCAAAAATGAGCTTGAAGAGATCGCTGAGGTCGAACAGCCACCACGTATGGAAACGCGCATCATGTCAATGATCCTTGCTCCGAAATCTTCATAGTGTTCTGGTCGTGGCACCCGCGCGTAGAGAACAGCGTTCGTTAAATAGCGCGCATTAGTTGTTTTGCGAGATGCTCGTTTTACCGCAAATCGTAGGTGGGCGAAGGCTATATTTTTTTTAAGTTTCCTGTCTGAGGGTGCTGTACCCTCGGGCAGAAAAAGGAAGTTCTGATGCCGAAAATTAAAACACATAAAGGTGCGGCAAAACGTTTCAAATTTACGGCGAAAGGTAAAATTCGTCGCAAGCGTGCTTATGCTGGACACCTTTTTATCTCAAAATCGTCAAAGCAGAAACGTAGATTGCGACAGGCGACCCTTGTTGACCCGAGCAATGAAAAACGTTTGAAACGTCTGATTCATCAATAGAAGTGAATGCCCCAAACGCGCGAAGAATAATGCAACCGTGGGCGAAATAGTGGAAGCGATCTCGGATGACTCCGCGGGTCGTGACAGGAGTTCTAAATGGCACGAGTAAAAACTGGGAGTGTTCGGCGCAAACGGCGGAGCCGGATGCTCAAGCATTCTAAAGGTTATCGTGGTGGACGGAATAACCTCAAACGCACCGCTACTGAAGCGGTAGAGAAGGGCTGGAATCACGCCTACGCACACCGTCGCGCACGTAAACGCGATTTTAGACGACTTTGGATCGCAAGAATCAATGCCGCAGCGAGATTACACGGACTCACCTACAGCCGATTCATACATGGACTTAAAGTCGCTGGTATTGAACTGGACCGAAAGGTTCTCGCTGACATCGCCGTGAATGACGAGGCGGGTTTTGGGCAGCTGGTCGCCCTCGCAAAGGGATAGATTCGCGGATTCATTAGGAAATATTTGGACCTTAAAGCATTAGGACATTGAAAGGCTATGAAGGGACATACGTAAGCTGTTGAGACCTCGCAAGCAGAGAGACCGCGTCATCGGCTGAAAGCGCGGTTTTGGGAGCAACAGCCGAATTTCATCCCAGAGCTACTGGAAATTGGAAAATGGAGTGGGTAGATTTGCAGGAGTGACCTCCGAGTCGCGATTATCTACCAAGCGGGGTGGTACCGCGGAAGTCGATGCCTGTCGCTTTCGTCCCCAGAAGGAAATCAACCTTCATGGGAGAAAGTGGCTGGCATTTTTTTTTATGGCTATCAGTTGTCAGTGAAATGGGTTCATTATCCGTGGCGGTGTGGCAACTTAGGTTAACAGATAATTAAAGGAACGTTAGCCTGAAACGAAGTGAAAGGCGGATATACGGATTTCGGCGTTCTTCGTCTAACTTACCGAAACGAACCGCAAGGAAAATTAAAAATATGAAAGCAGAATTACAAGCGATTCAAGCAGAAGCACTTGAGGCGTTAAAATCGGTGGAAACATCAGACGCGCTTGAATCACTTCGGATTACGTATTTTGGACGCAAAGGAAAACTGACAGATGTCATGAAGGGCATGGGCAAACTTTCCAAAGAGGAGCGTCCAGAGATCGGAAAACTCGCCAACGAAGTGCGTGCAGCACTAACGCAAGCGTTTGAAGCAGCAACACAAGCACTCCACAGTCAACAGCAGGAACAGCAGCTCGAGGCAGAATCTGTGGACATCACACTTCCCGGAAGGAAACCTGCTTATGGGAAAGCACATCCCGTGATGCAAACCTTAGAACGGATTGAAGCGATATTCGGTCAAATGGGATTTGAAGTGGTGACTGGACCGGATGTTGAAACCGAGTACTACAACTTCGATGCGTTGAATACACCTGCTGATCATCCCGCTCGCGATCTACATGATACCTTTTATCTAACAGACGGACACCTCTTGCGTACGCATACATCCCCTGTTCAAATCCGCGCGATGGAGAATCAGAAACCACCCATCCGCATCATCGTACCCGGAAAATGCTATCGTGTGGATTACGACATCTCACACACGCCGATGTTCCATCACGTCGAGGGCTTGCTCGTGGATAAGCACGTCACTTTTAGTGAACTCAAAGGGATTTTGACTTCCTTTGCCCAACAGATGTTCGGTGACCAGACCCAGATGCGTTTCCGTCCCCACTTCTTCCCCTTCACAGAACCGAGTGCGGAGGTGGATATCACCTGCGCCGTTTGTCAAGGAAAGGGATGTCGAAGTTGTGGCGGCACCGGATGGGTTGAAATCTTGGGTGCTGGTGCCGTTGACCCAGCGGTATTTGAAGCGGTGAACTACGATCCGAATGAAGTTACCGGTTTCGCTTTCGGGATGGGTGTGGAACGGATCGCGAACCTTCAGTTTCGCATTCCAGATATCCGTACCCTCTATGAGAACGATCTCCGTTTTTTACGTCAGTTTTAAAAGGAGGAGGCGCGTAAAATTTGCAAGTGTACTAAAGTCTGTAAAGTTGCTCCAAAGCCACGTACAACTTTAGTTCACTTTAGCCCACTTTACGGACTTTATCATGAATGTAACCCTAAATTGGCTAAAAAATTATATCGACTTTGAATTCTCTCCCAGCGAACTCGCGGATCGGCTAACGATGTTAGGGATTGAGGTTGAAGCCATAAAGGAGCTCGGTGCTGAACTTGAAGGTGTAGTCGTCGGTGGTGTCACCGCTATCCGCCCACATCCGAACGCAGATAAACTCGTTCTCTGTCAGGTAGATATCGGTGAAACGGCAGAACTTCAGATTGTCTGTGGTGCACCGAACGTCCGAGAAGGGATGCTTGCCCCGGTTGCGACAATCGGCGCGACACTTCCCATCGGTTTGACAATCAAACGCGCCAAACTGAGAGGTGAAGAGTCACACGGAATGCTCTGCTCCGAAAAGGAGTTAGGACTCTCCGAAGATGCCGCAGGTTTGATGGAATTACCGGCGGACATACCGCTCGGTACGTCTTTCTCAGCGGCTCTCGGATTGGACGATGTTGTGTTTGAACTCGAGATTACGCCAAACCGTCCAGATTGCCTCAGCATGATTGGTGTCGCTCGCGAAATCCGAGCAGAGACAGGAAACGCTTTAAAACTACCGCAGGTTGACTTCAACGAAGCCGAAACCGATATTCGAGAGATGACATCTGTAACAATTGAAGCACCCGACCTCTGTCCGCGCTACGCTGCGCGCGTCATCCAAGGCGTTAAAGTAGGGCAGTCGCCGGAATGGTTACAACAACGACTTGAATTCGTCGGTGTCGGTGTTATCAACAACATTGTCGATATTACGAACTTTGTCCTGATGGAATACGGGCAGCCGCTTCACGCTTTCGACTATCACAAACTCGCAGAAAACCGAATTGTCGTGCGCCGTGCAGCGGCGGGTGAAAATATAACGACGCTTGATGAAATTGCGCGTGAACTCACGCCTGACATGCTCGTTATTGCCGATGCTGAAAAACCTGTCGCGCTTGCGGGGATTATGGGCGGATATGATTCTGAGATCACAGAGACCACCGCTGACGTGTTATTAGAGAGTGCTTATTTCAATCCGTCAAGTGTCCGTGCGACAGCAAAAGCCTTGGGAGTTAGTACGGAAGCATCTTACAGATTTGAGCGTGGTGCCGATCCCGGTATAGTCCTCGCTGCGCTTGACCGTGCCGCACAACTCATCGCCGAATTAGCAGGCGGTACGATCTGTAAAGGCATCGTTGATGTCTATCCCGGACAGCAGCCCTTGAGCCGAATCCAACTCCGCCCGGAACGGGTCAATTTCATATTGGGAACTACCCTTGAAGCGACAGAGATGGTGCGGATTTTAAGCCACCTTGATTTCGATGTCAAAGCAAACGGCGCGGAAGACTATGAAGTCATCGTGCCGACATTCAGATCTGACATCACGCGTGAAATCGACCTGATTGAGGAGATCGCGCGCGTCCACGGATACGATAACATTCCCACGACGTTGCCTAAAGGCGATATTCCCGTCCCTGCTCCGAATCCGCGCACGGAAGTTCGTAAGCGTATAAAGCATTTTCTCCTCGCCGCTGGAATGATGGAAGCGATTAACTATAGTTTTTGTGATCCGAACTGCTTTGACAAGATCCGTTTCACGGTGGATGATCCACGCCGCGCGGCTTTGAAGCTGCAAAATCCGCTGAGTCCAGAGATGTCGCTACTCCGTACAACACTGCTACCACGTCTACTTGAGAACGCACAGCATAACCGCAACCACCAGATAGACACTATTGCCCTCTTCGAGATAGGAAACGTCTTCATCGGTAATGGAGAACAGAAAGAGCCGGAACGGGTTGCAGGCGTTCTCGCTGGACAGATTGGGGAAGGGGTCTATAGTGATCCGTATCGCTCCCCTGATTTCTACGACATCAAAGGACTTGTGGAAAGGATACTTGAGGTATGCGGGATTGTTGATTACACGCTGCAAAAAACGGATACGCCAACTTTCCACCCTGGTCGCAACGCAGAGATACTATTGGGTGATAGACAGATCGGTACATTCGGAGAGGCACATCCAGAGGTGCTCGAAAATTACGATCTACCGTATAAGGCATACCTCTTTGAATTCGACATGGAGGTGTTGGTGGACGCTGCGATATTTGCGAAACGCTTTGAACCTATCCCCATTTATCCTACGGTTGAACGCGA
The DNA here is from genome assembly GCA_012270875.1 of Candidatus Poribacteria bacterium. GTDB lineage: Bacteria > Poribacteria > WGA-4E > WGA-4E > WGA-3G > WGA-3G. The sequence continues at coordinate 13,936 of JAAXHI010000368.1, forward strand.
TCTCGCGATTGTTGTAGATAAAGAACTCCTGTCCGATATGCCGACTGAACTTATTTACGCAACAGGTGGCGAATTAGTCAAGTCGGTGCGTCTCTTTGATGTCTATGAAGGTGAACAGGTCCCAGAAGGCAAGAAGAGTCTCGCCTATGCAATCACGTATCACTCGGCAACCGAAACTTTGACAGACAAAGCAGTGAACACCCTTCACGATAAGGTGGTCAAGCACCTCAATCAGAAACTTGGTGCCGAATTACGCATGTAACTGAGCGACCGAAACTATGCAGGCACATCGCATAAAAAACCTATTTGCTGCCATCGCCCGTTATTACGACTTTCTTAATTCGCTGCTAAGTCTCAGGCGTGACAAGATGTGGCGACGGGAAACAGTCAAGGCAAGCGATGTTAAACCGACAAGCAAGGTACTGGATGTCTGTACAGGTACGGGTGAACTTGCTCTTGCATACACCGAAAAAATTACAGCAGACGGTTTTGTTATCGGATCAGACTTCTGTTTTGAGATGCTTGTTGTCGGGGATCGAAAGCTGCAACAGCCGGTAGGTGCGGTTTCTAACCGCACTACAAACTTTCTGGCAGCAGACACCCTTATTCTCCCCTTTTTAGACAATACCTTTGATGTTGTCTCCGTCGGTTTCGGGATTCGGAACGTTTCAGATTTAGAGATGGGGATACGCGAGATGACGCGCGTTGCTGCACCGGATGGCAGAGTCGTTATTTTGGAGTTTACGCAGCCGATAAACCCACTGTTTCGGAGTCTCTACTATTTCTATTTCACGAAGATTTTACCCTTCATCGGGAACTTAATTTCCCGCAGCAAAGATGACGCTTACGGGTATCTTCCACGCTCTGTTATGAAATTCCCAGATTGCGATGCGCTGAAAGCAGTTATGGAGCAGTGCGGATTGACGGATGTGCATTTTTACCGAAAAACATTCGGCATCGTCGCAATCCACGTTGGGAAGAAACCGAAGGACTCCTCTTAACCCAATGCATGCAGGAGCAGTGACTGGTTTTCATCCGCTCTCTTTAGCCAATCGTTCAACGTGTGCCACGACAGATTCAGATACCCCTTCTAAACTATAACCACCTTCTAACACAGAGACAACACGTCCCGATGCGGTTTCCTCAGCAAGTTCAAGCATCAAATCTGTAAGTGTGGCAAATCCGTCTGCTGTGAGTTCGGTCCCAGAAAGCGGATCGAGGTAGTGGGCATCAAATCCTGCTGAAATTAATAGTACTTCTGGTGAGAAGTCTCGGAGCGCGGGGACGAGAACATCTGTAAAGACTTTAATGTATTCGTCATCCCCACTTCCAGCAGGCATCGGCACATTTAGTGTCGTGCCGTGTGCTTTGCCGCTACCGCGCTCGCGACTTGAACCCGTCCCCGGGTAGAGCGGCGATTGGTGGATAGAGAAAAAGAAGACGGATTCATCTTCATAGAAAATGTCTTGCGTACCGTTGCCGTGATGGACATCCCAATCAACAATCGCTACCTTCCCAATACCGTGTTCACGTTGGAGATAGCGTGCTGCAACAGCGATGTTGTTGAATAGGCAGAATCCCATGCTCTGCCCGGGTGTCGCATGGTGCCCTGGTGGACGCACCATCGCAAAAGTGTTCCTTACTTCGCCTGTTACAACTGCATCTGCCGCACGCAGCACACCACCCGTTGAAAGCAGCGCAATATCAAACGACTCAAATCCGACAGGCGTGTCATAAGCGAGTGGGATTTCTTGTTCGCAGTGTAGTCGGATATGTTCAGGATAGGCAGGATTATGGGCATAAACGATCTGCTCAACCGTTGCTGGGGTCGGTTCAATCTGGTGTAATTGATCCCATACACTGCTTTCTTGCAGTGCCGCTAAACTCGCACGCAGCCGATCTGGTCGTTCAGGATGTCCGGGACCGGTATTGTGATTAAGGTAGTTCGGATGATAGATAAAACCTGTTTTTTGTGTCATGTTCGTCTCTTTGCCTTGATAAAAAAGTTGACTATGGCATTTGGATATATGATAGGATATATTTCATCACCACGTAACGTTTGTACTCACACGTCTTCCTTCGTAACCCTTTGTCATTATAACATAAAATAGGGATAAAACAACTCAAAATTACCGAGGATGAAAACAAATACCTCTCACTTAGCAGACAATAATATCGGACAGGTTTTTACGCCTTTAAAATGGGCGGAATGGCTTATCACCAAATGGGGTATCTTTGAGGCATGGCTCGATGGTGCGCATGTCTGCGATCCTACTGCTGGAGAAGGAGCCTTCCCGCTTGCAATGCTTCACATTGCAAGGCAAAAAGGGGTCCCTATTACCCCCGAACACCTATCACGCCTGACACTTATTGAGATTATCCCCTCACATCTTGAACGGTTTAGAGAAAACGTCCAGCGCGAGTTTAATATTGACTTTCCGACCTCTCAAATCTTTTGCCAAGATGTCATCACGGAGGCGCACGACAGAAAATACGATATTCTCGTCGGGAATCCGCCGTGGGCAAACTTCGGAGATTTACCGACAGCATATAAAGCGCGTCTAAAACCCTTTTTCCTTGAAGAAGAACTTGTGCCGGATAGACAGAAAACACTTCTGGGTTCCTCCCGGACTGATATAGCATCACTGGTCCTAAAGGTAGCTTTGGGAAGATTGCTTAAGAAGAAGGGGACAGGATACTTTTATATCCCAACATCGCTTTTTTTCGGCGAGGGTGCCCACAGCGGATTCAGGAATTATAGTGCCAAAGACTCGCAAAACGGTGCTGATTCTCGTAGGGATTTTGCGGTAGATACTGTCTATGAATTCACATCAACGAAAGTATTTGAGGGTGTCAGCACATCGTATTGTTGTGCGGAATTTCGGGTAGATACGCAACAGAGTTTCCCAGTCTCATATTTTAGAGAGTTAGATGAAAAATGGGTTGGGCATAAGGCACTACCCCTGAAAAACCCTACAGACCCGTGGCGGATTGTAAAAGACCTTGATCAACTGAATACGAACACGACACTTGAAATCAATTTGTCCCCAGAACAGAAACCGCGACAAGGTGTGAATACATGCGGTGCAAATAGCATCTTCATCTTTGACCACAAACCCTCACATCTCTCTGAACAGTTCCTATACCCACTCGCAACAAAGGAAGTATGGCGACAAAATACATCTCTACCCCGCAAGTGGATCCTGTTGCCGTACGATCCGCAAACAGGAAAACCGCTCACGTGGCATCAGATTGAACAGTGGAACACCTTAAAAGAATATCTTCAAAATACGCAAGATGCCCTAAAATCTCGGAAGGGGACGCTTCTGCGGTCTGCTATGAATAGAGGCAATTGGTGGGCACTGCTCGGTGTGGGTCCTTATGCGTTCGCGCCTTTCAAAGTGATTTGGCAAGCGTATGGGAAAGACCATTTCACGCCGATAGTGTTGAGCAGTGTAGATGGACAAATGTGGCAAGGCAATCAGGCAATGCACGCCTTTATTCCGTGTTGGTCTGAGCATGAAGCACAACGGGTTAAGACCGCGCTTGAGAATCCAGAGATTCCGACGCTGTTACGGCAACTCAATGGGGCAGGAAAGTGCAATTGGGCACAACCGGGTAAGATTAAGAAGATTCTGGCGTTTGACTGAACGACAGGAGATATGCTTAACAGGACTTACGCAAATTTAGCACGCGAGGGTAGATTCTTTAGTTTTAAACCCCCTAAATCCGCCACCCCCCCCTTTATCCCCCCTTATCAGGGGGGTAGGGGACTTTAAGAGGAAATGCGTAAGTCCTACTTAAAACAGTGTGCGAGGACCGCCCTTGCGCGTATCCCCGCACACTGAAAAATAGACTTGCTTCACCAACGCAATTATCGGGCAGCTTTTACTCGTCCCCACGTTGTTGCCAATTTTCCTTCCGGCTCCACGGCGAAAGCATCTTCCCAACCGTTCAACAATTGGGCAATCTCATCTGCCTCAAGGGCGCGACTCAGAATGACAATCTCGTCGATACCACCGGTAAAGGATTCTGGACCGAATTTGAGTTGCAATACCTGTCCCGCGGCGACCTTGCCACCGCACTCTGGTTTCCAATCTGCCTTGTCGGCTGATAGTGCCCCTTTTTTACTTTCGGGTTCGCCATCAACGTACATCTCAACATTTAAGCCGTCGTACGTTCCAGCGACATGGTGCCACTTTCCCTGTTCCAGTTCTGTTTTCCCGTAGAATCCGGGCGTAATCCCATTCGCTGTCCAAACTCTGAATGAGAAACCGTCCGGGATCGGTTCACCACCGGACTGGTCCTCTAATAGATAGGCACCATTTTTCCTGACACCGGTATCTGAGTCGGCATCTACTCGGAACCAAGCAGCCACAGTCAATTCTTCGCTGACACTCTGGATGCTTTTTGAATCTGCGACATCAATACTGCCACCACCACCCGCGACGACGGCTTTACCAAATTTGCCATCCTCAAATTTAAAATTGCCGACAATCTTTCCATCGTTGCCGTTGCCTGATGCATCTTTAACGTCGCCTTCAAAGAGCCACACACCAACAATCGCGGGATCATCCTCTTCCAGCGACCATGAAGAAACGACACAAACACATAAGAGCAGTGTAATACTTGTAGTTAGTAATTTCATCTTACCCCCTCCATGAGGTACGGAATGCCCAAAACCGCTTAGGCACAATGTAATTTTAAGACATTGGAATAACAGGTTTTCCTGTCCAACCTTCATATAACATATTATATCACATCCTTTTTCCTTTTGCCAAACGCATTTCCGTGTGGAATACAGTGTCTATTTGTTGAATTCCTGGATCATTTAATATTGCGTGGATTGACAATCAAATTTTCCTTGTAGATTCGCGTGAAATATGTTAGACTTAGAATATCTTTGGAGCATACGCTATAGGTCAGGTAAAAAGAGGACAATCAGATGGTTCAACACAACCCACCGCGCGCATTTCACGTAATGACGAAGCCCATCGGGCCGATATGTAATCTTGATTGCGAGTACTGCTTCTACCTTGATAAAGAGAAACTCTATCCCGAAACACGTTCCTTCCGGATGGATGATGAAGTCTTGGAAAACTACGTCAAGCAATACATTGACGCGCAGGAAGTCAACGAAGTCACATTCGCATGGCAAGGCGGCGAACCCACACTGATGGGTGTAGATTTCTTCCGACAAGCGATCCGATACCAGCAGAAATACCGCCGTCCGGGCATGCAGATTCAGAATTCGTTTCAGACGAATGCCACACTCCTCGACGATGAATGGGGAGAATTTTTCAAGCGGAACAAATTCTTGATCGGCGTAAGTATCGACGGTCCCCCGGAGACTCATGATAAATACCGCTACGACAAACGCGGCCGTCCATCGTCCGAACAGGTAATCCAAGGGTTGCGTGTCTTACAAAAGCACAAGGTTGATTATAATATACTGTGTGTTGTTAATAAACACAACGCCGAGTATCCGAAAGAGGTCTATAGCTACTTCAAGGAGCTTGGTGCTGAGTTCATGCAGTTTATCCCCGCTGTTGAGCATTTCGATGGAAAGAATGTGTCGCCACGTTCTGTCACAGCGCGGCAGTACGGTAAATTCCTATGTGCGATCTTTGATGAGTGGGTCGTGAACGACATCGGCAGAATTTTTGTGCAGATTTTCGATGTCGCGCTTGAGGCGTGGTTGGGCTATAACCCGAGCCTCTGTGTCTTCAATGAGACCTGCGGTGACGCACTCGCCATTGAACATAACGGGGACCTCTACTCCTGTGACCATTTCGTTACGCCTGATTATCACCTCGGAAACATTGCCGAGAACACTGTAGCGGAGATGGTAGATTCAACGTTCCAGCGCAAATTCGGCACCGATAAACAGGACACGCTCCCTGAATACTGCCGCAGCTGCGAGGTGAAGTTTGTCTGCAACGGCGGTTGTCCGAAAAACCGTTTCATTAAAACGCCTACGGGTGAAGACGGTTTGAACTATCTTTGTGCCGGTTATAAGCAGTTTTTCAATCATATCGACGAACCGATGAAGATGATGGCTGCCGCGCTGCAGGCGGGACGACCAGCAAACAGCATCATACCGACCCTACGGCAGCGTCAGCAGGAAAAAACGCAAGGCAATACCCCGATAGCCGCGCAAGTCTCACAGAAAGTCGGACGGAACTCGCCATGTCCGTGCGGCAGTGGTCGCAAGTATAAGCAGTGCTGCCTGAACAAGAAGTGACATTAGAGAGGCGAAATTTTGTCAAAAAATGTGATAGTTATTGCCGGTCCAAACGGGTCCGGCAAAACGACTTTTGTGTCCGAATACCTCCGCGAGTCAGAGGTTTCTGTATATATTAGTGCCGACGCAATCGCCGAAAGATTGGTATCCCGTCCAGAGGAGATGGACAGCGTCAAGATTCAAGCGGGACGACTCTTTATACGAGAAATCCAGGAGCTTATCGAATCAGGGACAGATTTTATTGTAGAGGTGACGCTCTCAGGAAAAGGATTTGCAAGAACTATCGCTCAATTAAAACGTGCTGGCTATACGGTGACCATCGTCTTTATTTTTCTCAAATCTCCTGAGACAAGCGTTGCTCGTGTGCGGAATCGTGTGGAGGCAGGCGGACACCATGTACCAACGGAAGATGTCGTGCGTCGGTTTTATCGGAGCAAACACAACTTTTGGTATACTTACAGAAATTTGGTGGATCGATGGAGTCTCGTTTACAATTCTGGGGAACGTCCCCAAGAAGTCGCTTTTGGGGAGGGCGATCAACTTACAGTAATAGATAGAGGTGGCTTTGAATTATTTATACAAGACATTAATAATAGAGGTGTATAATGCATCAAGACAAGCTAAGTCCTGAAACCTATGAATGGGCACATGAAATGCTGCGGATTGCCAATCGTGCAGCGAAAAGAGCACAGGAAGAAAACCGCAAAAAGGGGATTCCGAATGTGTATGATATTAACGGACACCGTTACTACGAACTCCCGAATGGCGAACTGACAACAAAAAACCCGTATGACGGACCCGAGGAAACGAATACAAGTGAGGAAAAATGTTAACTGTCTGTTACGACCCCTATTCTGGTACATTGGGTAGGTTTACGCGTGCCGAGATTTTTACCCTCGTTGCTGAGGCAGGTTACGAAGGCATCAACATTCCGGTACATTCCGGTTTTCTCGGTGAACTCTCAACCGCAGAAATAGACGACGCGGTGAACCTCGCCGAGCAACATGAACTCGTCGCGCCGACGATCGGCTTCGGTAACCATATCCTAACGACACCCGCCCGAAAAACCGAGGCATTGCAACACTTTGAGATCGTGCTTGAAGTCGCTCGCCGATTCCGCGCTGATGTTATCGGTGTATGGGTGAACCCATCAGAAGGTGTGTCGAGAGAAACGTCTCTTGACGCGCTTGCCGATAATCTGTCCCAGATGGTAGGTCCCTGCGATGAAAACGGAATGAAAATTGCCCTTGAGTTTGAGAAAGGATGTCCGCTCGATAACTATCGCGAGGGTGTTGCATTCATTGAGGACACAGGACTGTCTGTCTATTTGACCTGTGATACATACCATCTTTTCAACGACGGTGCGGAACCACACACAGCGGCACACGCCATGAAGGCATGCTTAGGTGATGTACACCTATCGGGAAGTAACCGCGGCGAACCCGGTGGTGGTGTTTTCGATTTTGAGACGTTCGCGCAAGGTTTGAAAGAGATTGGGTTTTTCGGTCCACTGGTTGTCCAATATAAGATGGAAGATGTGTCAAGCATCGCACGCAGCTGCCAATTTACCAAGAAATTCCGAGCGATGATACAGGCATAGAGAGGAGATTTCGGCATGCGAACGGTCGTCTTTTTAGTTTTTATCCTTACCCTTATAGTTGGACACAGCCATGCTCACGTAACAGAACACCCATCAGCAGGAACGGAAAACTTTCAGTTCGTCGCACACCACGAGGCAGCTGAATCGGGGTTACAAACCCCTCCTACCAGCGGACAAGGCGCGCTTAAGTTTAAGGTTCTCTATGCGCGCGACCATTTTCCAGCGGAAGTCGTCGCCGCGATTGATAAAGCACACGGCGGGTTTGATGTGGACCGGCGGGAAGGAAAAGGTGAAACCTATTTTGCGTTACCCGATGTCGGTATCATCCAAATCAGTGCCGACCTGAAAACAACACGGCTCATTGAGACCCCAGCAGCATTGAAAAAAGCCAACGCGCACTATGTAACTGTCTGGACGACAACCGGTGGTACACCTTATCTCTCTTTTCCTGCAGATGATGTCGGTAAAATTTTCACAACAACATTAGACGGAAAACTCGTGCATACATTGGAAGCCCCAGACGCAACGATGGATTTCAAGCAGCAGGCGGTCAACACCTATTTCAGTGAAGGTGGAAAGTTTGTCCCTACTGGAGTAACGCATGTCGATGGTATGCTTTACGTTACGACCGGCTACTCCGATTTAGATTACATCTTGGGTGTGAAACTCACGAGTCTTAACCCGCTTGAAGCGAACTGGTACCCGCTGGCGTTCGGAGGTAAAGGCGATGAACCCGGACAGTTCGGCACAGGACACCATATCACAGTGCCTTATGGCACCAAACGGTTGGATGCTTCCGATCGAGCAAATGCGGAAATCGAACGCTATTCCGCAGACGGCACCTATTTGGAGACGCTACCGCTTATCAAAGGTTCATTCCCGTGCAGTATTGATTACGAAGCTGGATATGCTGTCGTTGCGTGCCTCTTTGGACCGAATAAGGATAAAGGCGCGCCACTCTACATACTGGAGGGAAACAACCTCGTCTCAACGGTTATGTTAAAAGAGGAGTTAGGTGTAGAGACCTTCCAACATCTGCACGGCGCAGTTATCCGCAAAATTGATGGTAAATTCTACATCATCGCGCAGTCTTGGAATCCTGGGGACATCGTTATTTTGGAACAGATGATGTAAAATATAGGTGTCAGGAAAAGGAAATTTATAAACCTCTATACTGTTTATTGCGTTAATTTAATAAAACCTTGAAAAATGCTTGCCATAAGTTTAGAATTATACCAAAACTATTTTGAATAGGATAATTATCATGAAACAGGAGCAATTGACCAGAGAGGAAATGATGCTGAAGCATCCAGAGCAATATTATTTGTGGTTGACTACGAAAGATGACGAATCGCGCAGTACCGATACCTCACCTGTAAAGGATAACAAATCGCGCACGACCGATGTTCTAGATCCGTACCTGCATAAGATATTTGAGGTAAGTGATAAATATTTAAAGCGTGTGTTCAATGAAGAGGTTTTGAACGAATTTAGAATAGATTGTTTTCGCCATATTCGAGGTGACCGGAATTCGACCATAGAACAGTATGTCAAAGCGTATTACGATTTGATCAAAAGAGAGTATCAAAAACAATACACCAATGCCGATGCATCTCTGAATCAGTCCATTTTTTCTCAACCTCACATTCCGAAAGCGTTGTGGGGTAATTGTCTTGATTTTTTGAGGCGCATGGATAGCGAGAGCGTTCAACTAATGGTCACTTCCCCACCATATTACAACGCGAGAGATTATTCCCAGTGGGCAACTCTGGATGACTACTTAGATGAAATGTCCTCTATTATCAAGGAGTGCTATCGGGTTTTGGATAATCACCGCCCTTTCGTTTTCAATGTAGGCGACATATTCGACAACGACAATAGGGAAACTAAATCATCTTGGGGAAAACGCCGAATACCTTTAGGGGCATATTTCACTCAGATATTTGAAGATCACGGTTTTCAATTTGTAGATGACTTTATCTGGGACAAAGGGGAAGTTCAGACCCAACGACATAAAAATGGAAACAGACCTTACCCATTGTATCAATATCCAGTCAACTGTTATGAGCACATTTTTGTTTTCTACAAACATCGGTTGGATGAAATGCCCTATCCTTGTCCAATATGTGGTTGTTTGAAAGTCAATGGAAATGCGTATTCCAGAGTGGGTGTTAAATCTTGGGAATGCAAGAATTTAGAATGCTTTGAGCGATCAGCAGGCAATCGAGGCAAACGTTTTTCAGCCCGGACTCAGTTAATGACTGGGTTGCAGCGATCCGAAAATCTCGTTGGTGAAGATTTACTACACAGGTGGCGTCGCGATGTTGTCAAACTTGCCCCAGTGATTAAGATAAACAGCAAGGGACAGAACACCTTAGGGCATACAGCACCTTTCCCAAAAGAGATTCCCGAATACGCTGTGCAAGTATTTACAGGTATAAATGAATCTGTCCTTGATCCTTTTGCGGGTTCGTTTACGACAACAATAGAATCATTTCGTCAAAAACGAAACAGTATTGGAATAGAACTGAATCGGACAATGTTCAGAGATGCGGTGTTGACACGATTTTCCAATACCGTTGGTATAAGACCGAAAGAGGTGGATAGTGAATGAATCTGCAGAAAGAGACAAGAAAGTAATAGGTCTTTATGGAGAGATGCGGTTAGCGATGGAACTGCATAACCGAGGGTGGCAAGTTTACAGAGCGTATATTGACGAGAAAATTGATTTTGTCATTCTGAAAAATTATTGCGAAAACTGCAAGGATTTCAAAAACGCGTTGACGCGTGAACAATACTATAAAGGAAAAAACCGTAAAGCCGTAACTCCGCTTTGTGAAACATGTGAACAAGACAGTCTGAAAATGCTCATTCGCTTTATTCAAGTGAAAACATCAGACGGAAAGCCTGACACACCAACAAAATCAGGGAAAGAAAAGAAAAAGTACAGTTTCCACCCTAAAATCCGTTATCACTTGAAAGATGGTAGAGTGTTTTACGTGTGGATACAAGTCTGGGACGCGGATACGCACGACATTAACTACTTCATTTTCAAGACCGAGGACGTTGAATTTTTTGATAATTTGGAGTTGGATACCTACCAAATAACCGACAATCAAAAAACTGAATTACCGATAACCAAAGAGGGCAAGGTAATAAAAAGGGCAAAGACGCTATCAAATGGAAAGAAATACGATTACAGTGTATTTGAAAAATTTCGCAACAACTTTAAATGCTTGGAAGAAGTGATAACAGAAGGCGATTCTTGGAAGTAACAGTGTTTGGTCCTGAATAGTTCAGAAGAATAGATTAAATTATTTGTAATATTTTAAGTCGAAAACTAATTAATGCGTAAATTATTCGGTTTCATTGGATAGCAGTTTCAGACTGTTTTCACCCGGTACATATAGATACGCGTTTCTACCCGTGAAGTATTGCGCGTACACATTTTCCCAATCGCTGTTTGTCAGTTTCCAGCGTGGTGCGGGACCGAGTTTAAAATAGACAATATCCGCCTCTTGGAGACTCTTAAACGGATAATCGCCTATCGGCGCGCCTCGGTGTCGAGACACGAAAATAACAGCATTGTGAATATCCTGCTCTGCTACCATCGGTGGTAGCTTCTGGTAGACATGCCCCCAATTCTGGTATCTTTCCCCAATACGGACATAACTCCATACAACGTTGACGCTGAGCAACAGCAGACATACCCCAACGACAACAGCAAGCACGGGTCTCTGGAGCGGTTTGAATCGCTCATAAAGGATTAACATCCCACGTGCTACCAGTGGAATGAAACCGAGGAATGTCAATTCGGTGTAATAACGCGCATTGACAGGTGTGTATCCCCACGTTGAACCTTCAAAGTAGAAAAAAGCGTAAAGCAACAAGTTAGCTACGAGTAGTGCAAGACAGAACACATCGTATCTGTTCCGCGAAGGGTGGAAGAAAGGGATAAAGAACAGGCACCAAGGCAGAATTAACGGCACAAAGGCGATAATCCATGTCAAAGACAATTCGGCATCTCTCAACAAATGGTGGTGATAACTCCCCCACCCGAGCGCGTTGAAACTGATACAAGGGAGAATGTGTCGCCACGTCCTTTCGATTGACCATGCCGGTGTAAAAATAAACGCTTGCTCGATATTAGGTTCGTAGCCTTCCGTCCGAGCACCGAACCCAATTTTATCATAAGGCTGTGCGACCGTGTGCGTGAACATGAACGGATCTTCTGTGAAATGCGCGTTCCACGCCGTACACACACCAAGCATCACAATGAATGGAATAAAGAAGAACCCGAAGCGTTTTAGCGTAGCGAACAGAGTTTGTCGGTGCTGAAATTGCGTGAGCAGATAGTAGATCGTCAATCCTGCGCCAACAACGCCAAAGACAACTGCTGAGAGCGGACGCGTATTGAACGCATATCCCAACGCAAATCCTGAGAGCAAAGGATAGCCAATCCGTGCGAGAAGAGGCGCGTCGCTCTCACACTTCAAGGTCCTAAGGAGTGCAAATAGATAGAGCGAAAGATAGAAACGGCTGACCGGTTCACTGAACCATGTTGATCCCATACCGAGCGTTGCTGGCGAAATGAGTCCAAGCACCGCCGCGAGGAGCGCGATGCCGTTATGGATGTCCCCATATATCTCTTTCACAAAAAGGTAGAGAAATAGGAGTGCTCCACCTGTTGCAAGCGCAGGAATCAGCCACGGTGCGTTGATAAATACGCCGAACATCAGCATCAAGGCGTTGCCGAACGGATACTTTGAATACCATTTACCGTTCAGAACATTGATATGCGGTGAAGAAGAGAATCCGTGTTCTGGGGGCGCGGGGAATGAGAGTTTGCCCGCCGCGAACAACTTTGCTTGGAATAGATACGAGACAGTGTCGGGTTCAAAGTAGGTAAACTGGAAATAGATACCGCATAGGAGTACCGATAGCAGGACACCGAGTATTGCAATGATGAAAATAGGTTTAATTCTCATGACATTATTTGGTAGCCTTTTAAAAAATTTGACATTCGCCGCTCAATACGGTATAATATCATTAAGTCCGGATTAAAGTCACTAACTTTTTTGTAGCAAGTCTGCCTCTTTCTCAATAACAGGCAGGAATTCTGACATTACAAATAACACTGAAAAATGCTTAACGTTATTACATTTAACATCCATCACCATCATTCGGTCCACTTCTAAGTAGAGCGGATGAGGGAATATGAATAGATATCTTTGATACGAAGCAAGTTTAACTTGTTTGGACCCTGGTAAACGAGCCGCTCTCTTCCGTGCTATGTTGTTAGCACGCGCGAGAAAAGCGCAAAAGTTTACTGGGTTTTTTTTTGACTTTTTTATTTATAAGGTTTTTGCTCCGTTTTGTCCGCCTTCCCGGTAACGGGTGGAATCCGTGTCAAAAACGGGTTTCTGTCGAGATCATGGTAGGATTGAGGATTTTAAAGCTTTTTGAAATTGGCGTTTTCATAAACAATAGTTGGAGGATGTACCCTTGGCGTACATGGAAAAAAATGAGCAAGTTTGATAAACCTGCCGGGACGAATGACTTTCTACCCGAGCAGATGGTCCAGCGAAATTTCGTTGAAAATATCGTTCGTGAAACCTTTGAAACTTACGGATACGCACAGGTTCAGACCCCGCTGTTTGAATCTTTCGCGCTGTTATCCGCACAATCCGGTGAAGAGATTCGCCACAAGATGTTCACATTTGTCGGTTCGGATAGGGTGGACTATGCGCTGAGGCCTGAGTTGACCGCACCTGTCTGCCGACTTGTTGCCAATGGACAACTGAAACACCTCCCATATCCCTATAAACTCTACTACATTGGGGAGTGTGTCCGACAGGAACCCATCACCGACGGCACGGAAGTAAAACGAGAGTTCCGACAAGCCGGTGTTGAACTCGTTGGACCGGCTTCCGCGCACGCGGACGCTGAAATTATTGCGATGCCGATCCGAATTCTTGAGAAACTTAACATCTCACAAACAAAGTTAAGAATCGGCAATACAGGCATTTTCCGTGAGATTTTCAAACAGGTCGCGTTGGACACCAAAGACCACGGTGAAATTATATGGGACATTGATTACCTGGTCCGGCTCCGCAATGAAAGTCAACTTTGGGATCTGGAAACGCTTCAAGACACACTCAATATGCTGCGTCGGTCGCAAGGCTCTGACTACCAAGGCACTCACAAAATAGAGGCTTCCGAAATCCAAGAACTGACCGAAAATACCGCGTCTACTTATACCGAGAAACTCCCTATGATTGCCGAGGAAACCTATAAATCAAGGTGGCAACGCTATTTCAATATCTCCGAAGAGGCCGCGCAGCGTTGTATCGATGTCTCAAAGATTTGTGGTGATAAATACACTGTGATGACAACGTGGGAGACGCACCTCAGTGATACTGCGCAGGCTGCACGCCAGGAGTTACTCGCACTCTGCGACTGCTTGGAGAACTACAATATTACAGACTTTGAAATCAATTTGGGCATTACGCGGGGATTTGATTTCTATACAGGCACAGTTTTTCAGATCGAATTGTCTGAGAAACGTCTACCACTTTGTGGCGGTGGGAGATATGACGGACTCATTGGTTCCTTTGGGGGAGCATCTACACCCGGTGCTGGGTTTGCGTTCCAATTCGATGCACTTGTAGAGGCGTTCGCTGACACAGGAGCAGTGACTGGCAACGGAAGAAAAGACTACTTCATCGCAGTAGAGACCCCAGAACAAACTTCGGAAGCACACCGACTTGCAGAGACGCTGCGAAGAGCAGGTAAGAACGTCGAAGTGGATTTAATGGAACGGGATTTCCAAGCACAACGGGATTACGCTAACCAATTGAACTACGATTACCTACTCCGTTTAGCTAAAGATGATTCAATGTACCTGATCCACCTCAGAACTGGCGACACACAAAAAACCGCTGTTACCGATCTCCCTTAGATGTTGTTGATTGTCAAAAACTGGTAAAGCATACAATTACCTTTCAGAGAAAGGAGTAAGATTAAACAAATGAAAACGGAATCACAACGGACGCTGAATCTACTTTTACCGAAAGGCAGTCTACAAGGAGACACCCTTGAAATGTTCCAGCGTGCCGGTTATGAACTCAACGGTTATACTGCAACCGACCGATCCTATCGTGCCACTTTTCGAGACGATAGCGAATTTCAAATCAAGATTTCACGTCCACAAGAGATACCGGTCTACGTCGGTATGGACGACTTCTATGATTTAGGGATCACCGGTCAAGATTGGGTTGAAGAGACCGACTCAGATGTTGAAGAAATTTTGCCTTTGGAATATGGGCATATTGATATCATCCTCGCTGTTCGCGAAGAACGAGAAGACATCAATACATTTGAGGATTTGATGAACCTCGCTGATGGAGACATTCTCATCTCTACCGAATATTTGAATATCGCCGAAAAATACATCCTTGAAAAGACAGAAAATAAGGTCGCACCAGCGATTTTAACACCGTGGAAGCGGCTTAATACCCCCGGTTCTTACCAATCACCAATCAGACTCATGTTGTCTTTTGGAGCGACCGAAGGGAAACCGCCAGAGGAAGCCGATGCGATCATCGACAATTCAACGGCATCACGGCGTACAATCAAGGCAAATTCACTCAAGGAGATTGAACGCTTACGCGAATCCGAATCTACTCTCATCGCGAATCCGAAGGCACTCAAAGACGCTTGGAAGCGTGAAAAAATTGAAGAATTCAAGCAGACGCTTCAGAAAGGTTTGCGGAGACGGCGGAGTCAAGCACTTCCTGGACACATTTAACACATTTATAGTGGATCCCAGAATTAATGGGACACTTTGCACCGGCACGGTTAGGAAACCGTGCCTACCGGGGGACTGCAGAAGTGTCTATGTATTTCTAAGTTTTACTATAATTAAGGAGCAAAACGCATGGCAACCCCATTCATTAAACCGCGCGTCCCGCGCGGGATGCGAGACATCTTACCCGAACAGATGATTCGTAGGCAGTACGTCATAGATGTGATTCGTGGCGTGTTTGAAGAATTCGGTTTTGAACCCTTACAGACACCTGCGCTCGAATTATCCGAAGTACTCACAGGCAAATACGGACCGGATGCAGAGAAACTTATTTATCAGGCAGGACACGTCGGTGGAAAAGAGGACATCTCCCTCCGATATGATCTTTCAGTACCGCTCTGTCGGCTTGTTGCTATGTATCCACAACTGCCGAAACCGTTTAAGCGATACCAGATTGATCCAGTCTGGCGAGCGGAACGTCCACAAAAGGGACGCTATCGCCAATTCTTCCAGTGCGATGCGGATACAGTGGGCAGCGAGAGTATGCTTGCTGATGCTGAAAATGTTACGCTCGTCTATCAAGTGCTAACGCGTCTCGGTTTCGAGCAATTCGAGATTAACATCAACGACAGGAAACTCATCACCGGCATCGGACAATTTGCTGGTGTACCTACCGAGCAGCTTGGTGGACTCTACCGTTCTATCGATAAACTGGATAAGATTGGGTTAGCAGGGGTCAGATCAGAATTAGCCGAAAACCAGATACCGGAGCCTGTTATTGAGAAACTACTCGCACTACTTGAGGTCGAAGGTGATGCAGCAACAGTTCTGAATTCGCTCAGTGAACAACTCGGCGACTCTGAAGCCGCACGAGAGGGTATCTCGGAATTGGAGGCACTGATCGGTTATCTCACGACCCTCGACGTGCCTGATGAATTCTATAAGGTGAATGTCTCTATGGTGCGTGGCTTAGAATATTACACAGGTCCGATTTACGAGACGGTTGTTGAGGAACCGAAAATCGGGAGTATCACCGGTGGAGGTCGATATGATAAACTCATCGGAAATT
Organism: Candidatus Poribacteria bacterium; assembly: GCA_012270875.1. Taxonomy (GTDB): domain Bacteria; phylum Poribacteria; class WGA-4E; order WGA-4E; family WGA-3G; genus WGA-3G. The sequence goes on from JAAXHI010000368.1 coordinate 30,656, forward strand.
TCAGCAAACAGGGATACCCGGCAACAGGCACCAGTTTCGGTATTGAGCGGATTATTGATGTGATGGAAGAATTTGATATGTTCCCATCCGCAGTCGGAAAGACAGTAACACAGGTGTTAGTCACTGTTTTCGATGCTGACCTCGCGCCGGAATCCTTAAAAGTAGCGTCCCTTTTGCGCCAGAATGGTATCCGTGCTGAGGTCTACAGCCGCCCAGCGCGCATGAGTGCTCAGATAAAATATGCGGATACCAAAGGTATTCCGTATGCCGTCATCCTCGGTTCTGATGAAGTAGAGGCAGGTACGGTCGCAGTCCGAGACCTCTCGAATAGAGAACAGCACATTGTCCCGCGAGATGAAGTTGCTGAACGTATCCAAAAGTGGACAAGCGTGCAAAGATTGTCCCATTGAATATTGCAAATGATAATAGGAGTTTTATAGAAAATGAAGCGATTTTACCAACGCCCTAATCTCACCTGCTATATTATTCTCCTCTGTTGCATTATTCAAGCAATACAGTTGACAAGTGCGGGGTGCAGTCACACCAAGCCGTATTACCATCCCGATATACCTGATATTGAAAGACGCGATCGTGAAACAGAAGGCGTACTCCGCTACCGACTTCTACTATTGGGTGATGGTGGTGCACCAAAACCGGACGAACCTGTCTTGAAAACACTCGGCGAATGGGCGCGAAAGGATGCTACGAAAACGAGTATTGTTTTTTTAGGGGACAATATGTACCCAGATGGAATGACAGAACGTCGAAAACATGAAGCAGCAGAACGACTCGTTCCACAACTCTCTGTTATCAAAGACGCGGGTGTCCATGGACTCTTTATCCCAGGGAACCACGATTGGGCAAGTGGTGAATCGGAAGGACATAGCGCGCTCCTCGCGCAAGAGAAGTTTATCAATGATGCGCTTGCCGGTGAATCGAATTTCCTGCCGTCTGGAGGTTCACCTGGTCCTGTTGTACTTGAGCTGCCGAAAGCTGATCCTGCGGTACGACTTATCGTTCTCGATACGCAGTGGTGGCTCCATCAATATGAAAAACCGCAGAAATCACCCGAAACAGTTATAGAAGAACTAATAGCACTATTGGATACGGAATTACCAGTCATTGTCATAGGACATCATCCATTGCAAAGTTACGGTCCACACGGCGGGTTCTTTGACTGGAAATCCCATCTTTTTCCTGCCAGAGTTATAAAGAAATGGCTCTGGATTCCAACCCCGATACTCGGTTCTATGTATGCGTATACAAGGGGGCATCTTTATAAAATTGACCAGGATATAGGTAGTACACGGAATAAAAATATGGTGGCGCAACTGAAGCGCGCATTTTCCACGCGAAAATCACCACCCCAAGGGACACCCCTTTTAATTTATGTTTCAGGACACGAACATTCGTTACAAGTCCTGAAAGGTGACGTTGCGGATTATCTTCTCGTCAGCGGGGCTGCCGCGAGTCGAAAAGTAACAGAAGTATCATCCGGGGATAATACCTTGTTTGCGCATCAGCATACAGGTTTCATGGCGGTGGATTTTTTCACCGATGGGAAGGTTTTGTTACGGGTGGTTGAGCCGGAAGGCAGAGACGTTCTATTTCACCGATGGTTGATCTTTTAGTGCTTTGAAATCGGAATCGGCTCTGCGACACAAAAATCAGGTTTTCGTGGGGGTGTTTCCTAAATCGTAAATCACACCCGAAAAAAATCCTTTCGAGAATGCCCCACAAGCCCCTTGCAAAAGATGTCCTGCTATGGTACCCTACCGAAAAAATATAGAGCCTTGTAACGGATTTATAAGCAATAAATGTGGTTACTTTAATATACACACATCGTACATGCAAAAGACAGGACAAAGATATGTCCTGTCTATGCTTTGCTTTTCCCAGTTTTGGAATTCTGACGGGCATACTTTAAAAATTCCATATTCCGTAGATGCGGCTCAACCTCTTCCAACTCAAAACGGATTTCCTGCAAATCTCCAACAACCTGTTTTAAATCCGAGTCTACCTGATCGTAAATCTGCTGCGCGGTTTTCGGTTCGTATCCTGATTCTTTGAGGTAGTACGATGTCGCCACCCAGACACATGCAATAATGGTGATTGTTGTCACGCCGACGGCTATCACCACGATAGTCGTAATTGCAGTAGCAGCCTGAAGCACAAAGAAGAACACCAATCCAAGAAAAATCAGTAGTAGTAGCATCAACATGCCAGTTCCCTCCTTCACGCATCTTTGCCTTTGGCGATTCGGATGAGCCGTTGTACTTCTTCTTTGAGGACAACAACTTCTTCTTGAACGTCTTTCACTTTTTGCTGTAGGGCTGCCATGTCGCTTTGCGATGCCCCCTTCGTTAACCCCTTTTTCTTTTTAAAGTAAGATAGACTCAACCAGAGACATCCAAGGGTTGTTACTGAGATACTCGCAAATATAATAGCGACGATGAGTGTGATTTGCTCCATTTTTAATTCCTCCAATTTTTTCCGTAAATTGTGATGTTACTCCATTAGAGTCTGCAAGCCCCAAAAGGATAGTAAAAAAAATGGCATCCAAATCTCTCAGTTGTCTACATCATCCTGAAACCAACCTCTGCTATTGATAAAGGTCTTTTTTGATGGATGAATGCTCTTCCGTGAAGGGTTGAAAAGGTTGCTCTGATTCGTCTTTCTGAAGCAAGCGAGCCACGTCATAGCCTCTACGGAGCAACTCGATTAAAATCTCATCATTTGAAGCATCATTTATCGAACTTAACGTTTTCGTACTTATGTTAGATTCGGCATGAATCGACATCGCCTCTGACGCATCCCGGACGCTGGCGTAATTTACCCCCAAATATCGCTGTGTCGTCACCACACTTTTATGCCCCAACATCTCCTGCACGGCATAAATGTCGTTCGTCTGTTCATAAAGACGTTGTGCGTACGACTTCCGCAGGGAATGCGTGCCGAGTTTTCCGTTTAACCCTGCAGCCTCAAACACCGGTTTTAGTACATCGTGTGCTGCTATCCTTGTCATTGGCTTCCTGCCTCGACCTTTTCGTGATGGAAACAGCGGACGGTCAGCATCAATACTTCCAAATAACTCAGCATGCCAAGCAATGAGTGCCTCAATCGCCTCCCTACCGTCTACGTTTACAGGCACGGCTCTTGATACCTCACCGCCTTTCACGATATTCCGATCAAACAGCAGATCTTTGACAGGTTTGCCGTTCTGCCATACATCGTTCACTTTCAGCGCGATCAACTCGCTAATCCGTCCACCGACAGATACGCCTAACATAAACAGACTCCGATTCCGAATAGCGAACGTTCCGCCAAAAGCCTCCGACACTTTTCGGATCTCGGCATTATCTAAAGGTCTTGTGCCTTTCATATAGAAAACTCCTTCGTTATGATTGATACATATACTTAATAATACGGAATAAAAACGCTGTCGGTTTCCTAACTGACCCAGTCCCGTGTTAGCGAGAACCAGACCTCCTCTCTGTTGAGGTAGTGCAAAGCTCACAGATTAATTGTTCCAAAATGGACGTGGCATCTGAGGTACTTGTTTTCAGTTGGGTATCCACTTCTAAGGCTTTCTCAAGCGCATCGACCAATTCCGCAACTGTGAAAGCGTTGAGCGACTGAAAAGTTTTGTAGGCGACATAAGGGTTCTGTTTCAAGATATTGTCAGTCGTTGAATTAGGTAGTAGTCCTCTTATTTCTTCAGCAAGCGGTTGGAAAATATTCGTTGTAAAATCACGAAGTGACATCCGACTTCGGAAGGCTCGAAGTCCCTGTCTTTCAGCGATCAGCTTCGCTTGTAATGCAAATCGGAATTGCCTTACGATCATCATATTCACGTAGAACGGTTCTTGACCACTTGCTAACACCTCGTGAAGTCCTTTCAACGCTTGTCCGATTGAGCGTCTACCGATCGCATCTGTGAGATCGAAAATGCCATCAAACGTATTCTGCGCTACCATATTCCGCACATCTTGTTCGTCAACTTGACGTTTGTCGCCAACAAAATTGACGATTTTGTTGATGGCTTCAGCAACAGTGTGCATATCGCCGCCGGTTCGATCTCGGAGTTGCGAGTACGCACGGGGTGTTATCTGCTTACCGTATTCAGCGAATTTGTCCGAGACCTTTTTATATAATGGGTCTCGGTTCAGCGACTGCCCCGCTGCCACAGGATCGAAAGACCGGTAACGTCCGACAGTTTCAATGGCTTTCACAACACGGTTCCGCTCGTTTACAGTCCCCCGCACCGTAAATATCAGGACGCTACTTTTTGGAAGATCGCCTTGAAGCCATTCAAGTAGTAAGGCTGTGTCGTCGGTATTACCCACTTCCGCAGCGGATGTATCCAGTTGTTCGGCGATTTGCGGTAAACGTTCCAGAAAACCGCGCTCTTCATCGGTCAGTTTCGCACCTAACTCATCAATAAGCGCATTCACTGCATTTATGAAGTCAAAATGATTTTCGGCAATCTGCTCAGCACCGATCTCTAATAGTTTTGCCATTGTAGAGATAGATTTCTGCGGGTCTGTAATTTCAATTTTGAACGCATTTCGGAGGATTGTTATCGGGACTATGCGCTTCTGTGTTTTAAAGAAGGGCGCATCTCGGACAACCACGACCCGCCATTTTGACATGACTGGATAGAGATCAACTTGACTCAAAATTTCTCGAATTGTTATATTGGTGTCCTCTAAAAATGTGAGATTGAAATCACGTGTCTCAGGTGTAAGCAGGTGCTCAAGCATCTGTTTGAGCGTCCCCTCAATGAGGAAATTCTCTTCACCACAGAGCAGATACACCGGTAAGACTTTATCATTTTGGATTTCGCGGAGGATATTTGGTGGCGGATTCGGCGGTTTTTGCTTCATTCATGCTTCCTTCAGGTGTTTATCGAAAAAACAATCCTTATAGCACACAAACACAGGTTTGCTGCGGTTAGCTTTCTATAGGTCAAATTGTTAGGACTGGAGATATGATTAGGACAAACTGCCCGCTGTTGGAATTGCTCAGGTACCGTTATCGCCGGTGGTCTTCTTTTGGGTACCGGCGGTAGCGAAGGCGGAGAAGCGTTTCTTGGCATTCTGTGCGCCACAACTTGGGCATTTCGGAAGTTCGTTGGTATCACGTGTACGCTGAAGCACTTCAAAATCAGTGGCGCATTCATCGCAATGATATTCAAATATTGGCATCGTTTTCCCTCTAAGCCGTGACGGGCCGAATGATTAACTTTACCTTTGTCCCTTTTGGCGGAATCACATTGGTATTAACACGATAGGTTCTGTCGTCTGTGCCAGTGGGTAAAGGGTGATTGAATAAGGAATCTGGATCGCGGTAGACAGCAACGATGTTATGGAAAAGTTGCGTCGTGAACTGCCCATTTTTATTGCGTCCACCTGTGAAAATCCATTTTGTATCTTGCATTGGCTGCTCTGTAAAGGCGTTCCATAGTAGGTCGCGAGCGGGACGCGAAACCACTTCCTCACCGTGAAGCCACTCCACCCAGATTTCAACAGGCGAACCTATCGGCATTCTCGGATCGCCTTCGACCTCAAGGTTCATGCCCGGCTTGAAATCTAAAGCACCGAGTACTGTAAATATATAAATAGGTTCTGCGTCAAGGATCAAAATGCTTTCATGTGTTTTACCGAGTTTTCCACACGCGAAGAATTCTATATTCGCATCTCCACCGACAATGTTAATTTCACCCGGCACACTTACCTCGCGTTTATTGGTATCGAAAACGACGTTGCCGAGTTGATAAATATTTTCACTTAACTGCGTCGGTGCCGTCAACTGGACATCCGTCGCCGCAGTGGATTTTGAATGGATTGTCAGCGTTTCTGAAGCCGTATTGTCGCTTTCATCTGCATCCGTTAGGTCTACACGCGCTACAAGTTCTACTTCACCTTCCATCGTAGGTGCCCAGTCAGCTGAGACGACAGTTTCTCCAAGTTTCGGTGTCCAAAGCACTTCGGCTGTGGTAGCCTGCTCACCATTCACGTGAAAATGGACGTTGAGGATCCCGTCAAAAGGGGTTCCCGTATTACGAAGGGTTGCGCTGAGCCGAACCACCTCACCGACGCGCGGCGCAGGCGGTGAAAATCGAAGGCTTCGTGGGACAATCCCGATATTCGGCTCCGTTGGACCGGCAAGCGCATGGCTTAAGGACATTACAGCGAAACACGTCGATAGAAAATCGCTCTCAGAGCCACGCCATCTTCCATCAGGCTCCTGTTGGGTCACCAGCATCCGAGAAATCTCATCGTACCAATCGTAGCCAGCAAACGTGTCTACGGTAGGTGGAATGTCACAGAACCGTTGCAGTGAAAGTAAGTAGTAATAGAGCCATGAGTTAGAACCCGGATTCCGAGTTAGCGTCCAGTGCTTTTTCACCCATGCCATACCTTTTTGGATCTGTGGATCCCCGACCGGGACCCCACATGCCCGGAGTGCCCACAATCCGGTTGCAGTCATACTACCGTAGACCCCGATCGCCCAAGGTGAGCCATCGTCAACCAAATTGTAGAGCCATCCACCCGTTTCGGTTTGGTTTCGGCGAATCCAGTTCTCGGCGCGCGTCCATACGTCTTGCGGAATATCAAGTCCCCACTGCTTCGCAGCATAGAGCGCATAGATCACCATGTTCATGTGCGCACCATCGGCAGTGTACCCGTAGCCCCAACCGCCATCATCTCTTGGATCTGTGAAATCACTACCACTAACAGGGAGTTGTTTTTTGATTAATTGATTCACAGCAAATTGGGTGCGTTCTTTATGCGCTTCGTCTTGCGTCGCTACCAGAACGGGGATAATAACCGCATATTGATAAACTGCGAATTCATTCCAATCCTGTTCAAACAGGAATTCCAAGCCTCTCTTAACGGACGGATGCGAAGCTGCGTGTCCTGTTGCGAACAAGGTTTGCAATGCCAGTGCTGTCTCTTGGGTCTGATCTTCGCCGAAATTCCACACAGCAGCGGGTTCAAAATTTTCAGCGAGCCCTTTCAGACTCGCCTGACAGGTAATGCAGATTAAAATGAGTTGGTTTTCGGTGCCACATTGCAAACAGGTCCGACTGTGTTTACCTTGCTGCGCTTCTATCCAAGCGACCCCTTTCGTTATAGAGTCCTGAATCTCTTCGGACGTAACAGACGGAAAAGTTAATGCTTGTGCGACAATCGTCGTATGCGTAATGTTATTCCCTGCATCTGCTTCCTCAATATGCTTACCTCCTGCCGGGTTAACAACAGCGTAAATTTCCGTTTTACCGGGTGGCGGTTGCCATTGCGCTTTTACTCTACCTGTCTGTTTAGGCTTCAGTTCCAAAATCACGTCCTTACAGACGATTTGGAGGGGTTGCGTCGCTGGATCCCCTTCGTAAAGCTCAACGACGAGATCTTCGTTCATCGTCGGGGTAGCATCGCCAATGTTCTTCACTTCAACCGAGATAGTAATCTCTTCCCCTTCAACGGGAGTCGGATTGGAAAAGGTAATACTGTTAGCATCAACGCGGAAATCCGGGAGCTGTGCGAATCCACTCGTGGCACACAATCCAACAATATAAATTCCGATTGCGAATTTTAACAGGAATCTTTGGAAACCTGAATGCTTTACCAAAAGGTGAGACCTAACCATAATACACCTCATTTAGATCTGTCAGTGAAGTTGTAATCATGCCAGCGAGTGGTACCATAAGTAGCCGAATGTAACGACGCAATCCGTGATAGTTCGGGATTAGTTTCCTTCCCAAAATCCGACCGAAACGGAGGAAGGCTGCGGAATCGGGTTCGCGAAGAGTTTCGTTCCATTTGTAGAGAACTTGCTGACTTCGCCTGTGAAGGTGGCACCGAGCATGTCCGCGACCCAAATACCGTTATCTGCAGGCGAGAGACTTATTCCGACAACAGCCATACCAGCGGGGAATTCATTCATCTGCGTCCCGTCTGCTGATAAGTTTATTAACATGGACTGATTTGAAACTACCCACACACTGCCATCCTTAGGATTGATACGCGGCGAAGTCGGACTGGGGATAGTCGTAATTTTTGCCAGTTCTTGACCGGTTGCTGAAACTCGAACGAGGGTGTTAAATTGACTATCAGCGACCCACGCATTTCCCTCGTAATCAACGGCTACACCCGCCTTCGGTTCTTGCATCGTCGGACCGGTTGCAATCAGCGCACCGTTGGCATCGTAACGATTGATGGGACCGCGGGCATCCGCTATCCAGCAGCTACCATCTTTCGGGTTCACAGCGACATTGAATCGCCCCGTTTCCACGTTTGGGTTGCCACCTTGTGGAATCACCTGTGCGAGAATTTGTTTTCCGTCGCTTGATAACTTCCATGCCCCATTAAGTCCTGCCACCCAGACAGTACCATCTGCTGGATTCACAGAGATCATGTTTGGACGTTCAATCGCTGGTGCTTGTGTAAATTCGCCTGTTGACTGATCAAACCTGAAGACAGCATTCGCGGCGGAAATAGCGATCCAAGCGACGCCATCAGTAGGATTGACTTCTGCCGCACTTGCTTGCGTGAGATTCGGAATGACTGTTGGATCGGCGTTGCCATTCGCGTGTAATTTGTAAACTGTATCCCCACCACTCACAACCCAACATTCACCGTTATATTGTCCGTAACTGGTAGCAACGCTCATTACAAACAGTGCTGCCACCCAAAACACTTTTTTCATAGCAATATCTCCTATTTTGTCCTGTAGATTTAACTGAGGGTGTTTCATAAATA
>JAAXHI010000367.1 GCA_012270875.1 Candidatus Poribacteria bacterium
CCCTCTCCTGGAACAGCGTCGTTGCGGAGAAACTGATCCCGCTCTCTCTCAAGTTCCTCCCACATCCGCTTAATCTGCTGGTAAGCGGCGGGTTCCGGGTCCGCCCGCGGCGCAGTATCGACAGCGGTGAGAATCATATTTGGGTAGACAAGTACTAAGAATCCCCAGACGAACATCGAGAGGATGAGCGCAGTGCTGGTTCGGCGTGTGATTGCAGAAATGAACATACCGATGAGGTAGAACAGCGACAGATAGATGAGCGACGTAAGCACAATCCCACCGATACGTAGAAAATCATCACTGCTCAAGGAAACCATAGCAGAAGTCGTCAGCAAAATGAGCATCAGGAGTAGACTCATCAACAACGGCACGAGCAAGCAGACCATCGCACCGATATATTTGGCGATCAAGATATACCCGCGTCTCACGGGATGCGATAGCATCAAGCATAGCGTGCCGTGTTCATATTCTCCGGCGATGGCATCGTAGGCGAAAGTGAGTGCGAGCAGGCTGAGGATTCCTTGAAAAATGAGCACAATGTCAATTGAAGTGAGGATATTGAAATACGGATTATCCGCCTCGTGCTTGTTGGCATCCCAAATTGTCGGCGTAAAAATATAAGAAACTCTAATTTCGTTCCCCAATCGCTTATCTAAACCGGTGTTGAAAATGCTCAACGGATTTGGTGGTCGATCAACGATAATCGTTCCCCAGTGACTAAGCATTCCATCTGAATAGGTTTTGTTCTCCAGGCGGAGTTCCTGCCGATGGGTTTTGATAGCGGTGTTATAATCTGCCAACCGCAGTTCATAGTCCTTGATGAGCACAACCGTATTCGCAACGACAAGCAACAGCATAATCACAACAGCTGCCGCAAATCGGAACGTCATGAGATTGTCAAGTATTTCTCGGCGAATGAGTGTTAGAAACATCGTATTACCACCTAATCTGATAGGAGGGCTTCAACCAGCCAAATTAAGGGCTGACGGCTTATGAGGTCCGAATCTATAAAACTGTATTACCAATTCGGGACTTATCAATCAAGGCAAAAATGGAGTTTCTTTTCGGTGTTCACAGAAAATTTGTTGAACACACGTTAAATGTTGGTGAAATGCTAATATTTTAGCATTTTAGGAAATTATGTCAAGTGAAAATTCAAAAAAAAAATTTAACGTGAATTAACCTAATAGAGGCCTCTTTAGATGTCAACGCGGATGAAGAAAAGAAAAGCACCTGCGAATAACACTACAAAAAACAGCAATAATAACAGAATATCCGTAGCAGCAGTATTGTATGCTCCACTGAAACTGATGCGGTCTTCAAATTTCGGAATTGATTCAAAACGCACGGGTTTTTGTGATGTCCCTTCTTTGGGACCGAGTGCGTGTGGACTCTCTGGATCGGCACGATCGGTTTCAATGAGAAACGTTCTGAATTCACCGGCGTATCGGCGCACCTGCTTTAAAAATTGGACGTGCCGTGTAAAACCGGTGCCAGCAAGGGATTCGATAGCATAACGGACGCTTGACGCAGGCGATATGCGGGTTATGGATCTCGCCAGTTGAATCTGGGCAATCTGGGCATCTAAGTACTCTTCATTCAAACTTTCATTGCGTTTGGCATCTTCCACGATGTATTTCGTCCAGAACAACGTCCCTTCTGTTGCCGGAATCTCCCGTGAAGGGGTTTTGTCGTCATGCCGACGGCGGATATATTGTGCGTCAAGATTCTGGTACAGACTTTGCCAGCGGGCATTGAATTCGGCACTGGTCATCGTCGGCTGTAAACCACTGGTCATTGTGCCAAGCGTAGAGGGCAGCAAGACTACCCAAAAGGTCCAAATCAGTAAGAGAATTGTGAGACTCGTTGATGAGTTACTCACACAAGAAGATATGAGCAGCCCCAGTCCGAGAAAAATTGACACATAAACAAAAGCGATAAGAACGATAACTCCCAGTCGTCCGCACTCACTTGGTCCGAATGAAATACTTCCTGAAGTGTAAAGGAGAAAGAGGTTAATTAATGCGGTCATCAAAAAAGGGATACTGATAGTTATCAATGCTGTGAGAAACTTGCTTAGCAATACGGTGCCGCGTGAAACGCTGTTCGACAGTATCAGTCGCAGTGTGCCGTGTCCTTGCTCCGAGGAGATTGCATCGAAAGTGAATAGGATAGCAATCAAACTTAGAACGACAGAGATGATATTACTCCAATCAACGTTTGTGTAATCCGGCATGATATTCCACAGGTTTGGGTTGGACTGTGGATATTCCATTCGCCATATCGCTTTGAATGAAAAACGGGTCGGTAACATAACCGAACGATCACTAACGCCGTCAGCGGATTCAGGTATAAATGTCTCACTGCTGCTGGTGCAAAAAGAGAGTGCAGAGGGCTTTTTGTAGAGTGTGCCTGGTCCTGCTATCAGCAGATTATACAGCGTATCAGCGTTTGATCTCATTTTATTTAAGGACATTGAGACCTTTTTTTGATATGCTGCGGATTGTGCTTTGTATTTGCCAAGATACCCGATTGCGTTGACGATCATCAGAACGAGCAGCAGTATCATTGTAAAGGCGAATCGCAGACTGTTCAGGTGGTCATAGAGTTCGCGTTTTGTAATGTGCCAAATCATTTTTTTAATTTTCCTTGCGGTACGGTCAGGTGAAACTTGGCAAGGTAGGTTCGTTACTGGGTTTTCCCAAAACCCTCTTAACCGACTACCAACTACCATTTCTATACTTCCTGCCGCACGAAGATTAAAAACGTTATCATGAACAGTACAATGTTGATAAGCAGTAGGCAGGCAATATCGCCGCTGGCGCGTTTTGCCCCGATTAATACGTCTGCTCGGTGGTAAGAGAACTGAGGCAAATCGCTCCAATCGACTTTTCCTTGGTCTTTAGCGAACCATTGCCGCGAGGAAAAAGCCGCCTTATCAAAGAAATAATCAATAATCGTTTGCCGATACTGTTGGACTGTTGTGATGAAATCCTCAATGCCATGAAAGTCTGTTCCTGCCCACGCTTCAGTTGCGAAATCATACATTGCCGCTGGTGAGAAACGCATCAGGTTTTTAGCAAAATCTGCTTTGCGAACGTGGACCTGATTCAGAGTTTTCTGACGAATTTGCCACGTTCGCTCTGCTGCGCGGATCCGTCGGGGTTCTGTGAACTGAAAATAAGCCTTGACATGAGGCATCAGGGGTTCTGCCTCGGGCTTGATACCGATACTGCGAGTTTCTGCCTTAGAATACATGAGTGTTGTCGGATTGGAAGTATGAAACGTACCCACAGTTCCGCCATAGCGTATATTAGCGTTCAGGTCTTCGCCCTCAATTTCATCGTTCCTTAAAAAATCTATCCGATCTCTTTCAAACGCTTCCCAAATCTGTTCAATTTCACGATAAGCGGATGCCAACTGAGAAGACGTATCCCAAAGCCGATTGACGGCGAATACGCTGAGGCTTGGATAGATGAGAACCAGGGTACTCCATATCACCATTGCCAACATCAAGGCAGTCGCAGCACGGCGAGTGATCACGGAGATTAACAAACCTATTAGATAGAAAGCAGAGAGATAGATAATTGAGATTAGCAAAATGCCACCAATTCGGAGCCAATCGTCACCACTCAGCAAAATTGACCCAGATAGAGAAAATAGAATCAGCACGAGTAGCAGACTCATGAGTATCGGAAGAATCAGGCACGCCATCGCGCTGATGTATTTTGCCAACAGAATAATGGGACGACTGACGGGGTTTGCCATCGTTAACCGGAGCGTACCTGCTTCTCGTTCTCCAGCGATGGCATCGTGGGCAAAAAGCAGTGCCAGTAGACTGAGAATTACCTGAAAGATTAAGATCAAATCAACACTGGTAAACAGGTTGAGGAAAGGGTTATCGGCGCTGTGTGATTTAGTATCCCAAAGCGTTGGGACAAGGGTATGCCTGAAATTGATAGAGTTGCCAAGTCGGCGGTCCAAACCGGCATTGAAAATGCTCAACGGGTTCGGTGGTCGGTCCAAAAAGATTTTCAGACTCGAATAGGTTCTCGCGCTCGAAACTTCCTGAGAGTGTTGTTGTACAGCAGTATTATAGCTTGTCAGGCGACGTTCATAATCGTCAATCAGTACAACAGTATTCGCAACAACGAGCAGCAGTGTGACAACTATTGCAACGAGAAACCGAAAGGTCATTATATTGGCGAGTAATTCTCGCCGAATGAGTGTCAGAAACATCGCATTATCACGCATCTGAGAGGAGTGCTTCAACCAGCCAAATTAAAGGCTGACCCTTCATCAGATACGGACTTACCAAACTGTATTGCCAATTTCCAGTTTTATCAATCAAGAGAAAAAATGATGATGTTGTTTCAATCTGATAAGCCTTCCTCACCTCTTGGCGTGGGTCAAACAGAACGGGCCAAGGGGGTGCATGTTCAGCCAGAAACTCCTGTGCTTGGTGAGGCGTGCCACCATCACTGATGCCCCAGACAACGACATCATCGTTTTTGCTGAATTTCTCGTAGACAGTTTTGACCTCCGGAATTTTATCGCTGTATACCCCAAATCGCGAAGTCTCAACACTCAGCAAAACAACCTTCCCAATCATCGCTGATAGCGAGTAGGTCTCGCCTTCCAGAGTTTCTAACCGGAAATCCGTTGCTTTCTTATTCAATCTATCCGTGATAAATTTCTGACGAAATTTTTCGAGATCCGCCGCTTCTCGGCTCCGATATTCGGCTTCGGTAGCTTCAAGGAATGTCTCAAATGTATCAGTGGTTTTCCCTCGTGCCATTTGATGATAGACGCGCTTCAATCCTGCTTGCGCTTCAACGTGAGGCTTGGGAGCAAAGTGGGCATCGGCATAGTAACGCATTGCTGTTTCCCAATCTCCTATGCCTTCTGCTGACCGCCCCAACATATAGAAGTAATTGATGGTACGCTCATTGAACCTTCCCCAGAAGGCTTCCAAAAAATCGGGGGCATTTTCGAGAAGTCCATCGTATGCTTCTCGCCACCGTTCTTGCTGGAGGTAGACTTCAGCGTGTAAGCGAGAGAAGTCCTTGTTGGCTTCTTCTACAGTTCCGTTGTTGTTTTCAATGAGCCATATCTGTTCCTCTTTTTCCGATAATCTGATTGCAGCACACGCTAAAATCTCCAAGGCTTTATCTAACCGATTGTTAAACTTTAATCGCCATTTAACCGCTTCCTTATAAGCCCAACCGAACCACTGCTGTGTCTCCTTGCACATAGCAAGATGTGCCTTTAAGAGTCCGTCAATAAGTCCATCAAGGTAATCATCGCTTGCGAGAGAACGATCTTGCTCGACTAACCTCAGCATTTGTTCGTATGCTAATAGATACCAAGATAATATTGGGGCATCCGAGGCGGTAAACTCATCAATGACGCGTTGGTAATAGTGCCACTGATGAGATGCATCTTCACTCCGTTCAGCTAATCCTAACAATGCTGTTAGATAAGCTTCAGTTTTGGGGTATTGCAACATCTTATCAAACAAACTGTTTGGGACATTCTTGGTGCGGTTAGGAAGGCTCATATATCCCCAATAGGCAGTGTCTAAGACTTCTGAGGTTTCGGGTTGTGTCCGCAGCGTATATTCGATTTCCGAGCAAATCTTTTTTTTCGCCTCTTCTTCTGGAAACATTTCGCCTATAAGCCTCCATCGAGAACCATAAGCCTCTAAGTTCGCCGGATTGGATTCCAGTGCCTGTGCGCTAATCTCTAAAGCCTTATCAAATTCGCCGGACCTATGATGGTTTGTAATCTGTATTGCCAGATTCTGTTGTTGATTATTACTTGGCATTTGAAAAAATTCTCCTGTCTCTTGTAAACGCTTTCGTGCCCGGTGGAGTCGACTCACAATCGTATTCACCGATACACTTAAACAATCGCCGATCTCCTTTGTTGTCATTTCACCGAGATAGTAGAGGGTCATTACCGTCCGTTCACTCTCCGGTAGTTTTGTCAGAAGTTCTTCAACGATTTCACAACGACGCTCAATTGCTTCTGATTCACGCTGCTCCAATATATAACGCTCGTAAGTTAAGTTATCTATTGCTTTTACAGACGTGTCATCCAGCGGTTGCATCACAGGCCTTTGCCTTCGTATCCAAGTGATGCAAAGCCGATTCGCAATCACGTAGAGCCACCCCGCAAATTGGCAGGGGTCCTTAAGCGTCGCAAGTTTTTCGTATGCTTGGAGAAAAGCGTCTTGCGTAATCTCTTCGGCATAGTGGAAATCGCCTATCTTTCGCCACACAAGGGTATGAACACTTTGTTGATACTTTTGGACTAAAGTGTTAAACGCCTCATCGTCGCCTGACAAAATTCCGCGGATTAACTGAGCATCGTCTTCTCTTTTCACGAGGTTTTCTCCTAACAAGCGGGTTCGGTATGTTCGCATTCGCCAAAAGGCTTAATTGAATTGAATGTTGAGGTTGGTAAAATTATTAAACCGTGTGGCACGAGATTTATGCCTGCTGTTATTAAAGACGCGATTTTAGGGGGTAAAAATTGCATAATCTGAAAAAATCGGAACAGGACCTATTTTCAGATATTTTATCCCGTTCATTCGTAGGTTACAAAGCCGGAGATTTTGAAAAAAGGTTGAAAAAAACTTTGCTGAGAAAAGAGTGTTAGGGAAGAATTGCGCGTTGTGTTCAGATTGCTTGAAAGCGGGGTGAGTTGATTTAAAATACTAAGGCTGCTTAGTTGTCCGAGGTGGATAACTAAACAGCCTTAGATAAGATGCGCGGTTAAAAAACCGTGCTAAGAGACAAATGCTCTATTCAAAACTGCCGACTTTCGCGGCTTCAGGTGCGCGTGTCGGGAGTTCTTTCTTGGCTAACGTGTCTTCTGGCACATAACCGGAATAGTCAGAAATCTGACCGTGCGTCAACGCATACACCACGACGTTTGTCATGAAACGATACACACCGGGTGAATAGTGGACACTACGTGTCGGGAGACTGACAGATTCCATTGCGCACATGTAGTCACGACGGACAACGATAACGGACAACTTTTCACCGACGGAGATACCTTCGAGGTAGTTCCGTTTCGGTGGACGTGTGCCCCACCAGAAGATGTCGAATCCGACTGGGGGTCCGCCCATCTCATAGAAGTTATCGTAGACTTCGTGATCGTTAGCAATCCGTTCGATCTGATACTCAGGCATGACGTAACGCATCTGTGCGAGGAAGAGACGAATCATCGCCTGCGCAGGAGCGTTCACACCGCAGTCGTCAAAGACGAGGAATCCACCTTTTTCGACGAGGTAGCGGCGCATACCGGCAGCTTCAGTCTCGGTGAGACGGCTGTCCATTTTACCACCACCATACTGCCGTCCGAGCAAGTTACGTGAACGGACGAGAGACGGATCGTGTCCTGTCATAAAGACGAACGGTGTTTTGAAGAGGTTAGCATCGGTAAGTTTCAATGCGCCGCCTTCAACGTTCATGTCGGTTTTGATTTTCGTACGTTCGTTGAGCCACTTCGTCAATGCGTTCAAGGAAGAGGCATCTGCCCACCAGTCAGAGAGACTGTGTCGGATCCGTGTGAAACGGAATACGCCGCGGATGTCTTTACCTTTACCGATAACGCGACCACCGGGTTCGCCTCTCGGCAGGGGTGGCACTTCAACGTTACCGAGGGTGATGTTTTCAACGACATCGCCGAGGGCATCGCGTGCTGCACCGACGTTTTCGACCATTGCGAGGCCGGGTGGACGTTCAAAAGCGACTTTCACCTGTACTGCAGTCCCTGCAACACCACGACCGATGTTAGCCGGTCCGGCGGAAGGGGCACTTGCGACAGGCGCGGAGAACGCCAAGGCACCAGGAGCATCCGATACGGGTAAATCCGTATGTGTTACAACCGTCGGCACCGGGGCGTTGGGTGTAACCACTTTCGGGACATTCGGGTTGATTGGCGCGTCAACTTTGACGGTCTGGTTTGAGAATTCGAGTACCGTCTGCGGTTGGAAGCTGGACTTCGCGACAAACGCAGTCGTTACACGCGGTTGCACCTGAACCTGTTCGACAACGACCGTGTTTTGCGTCGGGACAGTCGGCTTAATAACCGGCTTCACGACGGGTTTCCGTACCTTAGGCTTCGGCGGCTCCTTCGGTTGGAGCACTTCAGCTCCGACGAGGTCTTTAAATTGTTCCGTTTGCGTGACTAAGTAAATGCCAGCAACGAATATAATGACCGCGTGGAGTATCAATGAAGTCATAAAGGCACCAGAGGTTCTTTTTACACTCATTCGTTATTCCTCCAAGGGATGTTGGTTGCGTATCCTAAAAAAATAAAAGTTGTTGATGCAGAAGATGTATGCAATTTCTATGCCAATGTGAAAAAGACTGAATTTGTGGTAATCTCCGCATCAAACAGGTGAAACTGCACAAAAAGGGGCAGCCCACTTTTTTTAAGCTGCACAAAAAGGGGCAGTTTCTGGCAAAACGTACAGAATGTTATTAGACTTTGTCCGCTGTTGTCGTAAAGAAATTACCTGCATCCTTAAGCCGCGGTTTGCCTTTGTGAAAGCCAAAGATACCGAGGTTGTTTTCGGTGATGCTATCCAACTGATGAATTTTCCATCCATCCTTGGGATCTTTCATCAAATACAGGTGTGTTTCTCCAGGGAACGAGCCTTTGTAACAGTTATAGCCTATCGCACTGGCTTCAATCTTACTCCCCTTATAGCGAATCCAGAAATCTGTCAATTTATCGTTCTGTCCCCACTTTGAACCCTTCGTTCCGATACCGATCCACAAACCTTCAATCCCGATTTCAACATTTCTCCATCCTTTGGCTAAAGGCACGGGTTCGTTTCCAGCAAAGATTGTTCCGAAGATGATAGTGGTTGTTTCAACGGTTTCCTGAATGCCTCTGATATCTTCGTCGTTAAAGGCTGCATAGAATGCGCTGTAGACTTTCTGAATCGCCTGTTTTTCCGCCTCAAAGTCGATCGGTGGTTTTTCAGCAACAGCGGGTTCTTGAGCCGTAGCAGTGCTTGAGGTGCCCCCCGTTGTCTTATCGGGTGCTTCCTCTTCACTATCGCCACCACAACCCACGATGCTGATGCTCATGATGCCGACTGCGAAAATGACAAGCACGAGCCACGTTAATCTCAATTGCATTTCTTTAAATTCCTCCTTTAGATTTGTCACACAACCTACAGCATTCAATAGCCACATTTATTTATCGTCAAACCTGATTGTGGCACTTTTGATGCGCAGACAAAAACCAATTGCTGAGTGACTAATGCATATTTTCTATAGACGCTACTTTCATAGACATTATAACTTGTTTTAAAAAATGTGTCAAATTAATTTGTCTTTGCGGTCAAATCTTGCTATTTTCTCAAGGCAGATACCCACCATTCTCAAGCGTCTGAATTACGTCAGCAACTTGAATTGCGGACATACACCCCTCTTCTCCGAATCGGCAGGTCGTTTCAGGACAAGGGGGACAGTCAAGTTTCTGTCGAATCGTCTGACACTTTGGTCCCACTGGTCCAAAACGGGTTGGATCACCCGGTCCATAGAGTCCTATTGTCTGTGTATCTACCGCCGCCGCAAGATGCATCGGACCACTGTCGTTACCGATAAACACATTACATTTAAGCAAAATTGATGCCAATTGGGTCAAGGTCGTTTTCCCGGCAATATTATTTGACTCCGCCCGCATCAGTGCTCGGATTTCGGTGATTATTGGGATTTCATCTTTCACGCCGACAAACAGAATTTCTGCACGTTTTTGGGCAATGAGCCAATCCGCCAATTCAGCATACCGCTCAGGCATCCACCTTTTTATCGGAATAGGGGAACCCGGGTGGATAGCAATTAAAGGACGTTCTCCGTCAATTTGAAGCGTTGAAAGAAAATCAGATGCCCATTTCTGGTCTTCTGTTGTTATTGAAAAGGTCGTCGTTTGTATGGAGGTCGGTATACCTGCTTTGTGTAAGACATCAAGGTTGCGTGTCGTTTCGTGGGTTCCAGTAAATTGAGGAAACCCTAATTTGTTCGCTACTTGCAGGGCTGCTCGATTGAGGCGTTTCGGGGTCATTCGCAATAAAGCGAACCCAACTGTCCGCCAATCACCTCGGAGTTCCACCAACAGATCGTATTTTTGACGATGTAACTCTCGGTAAAGTTGGAACGTTTGCTTTAATGAAGTCGGTTCCCCTGTACGGCAGAAAGCCGGTGAATTATATTCCAAGACTTTACTGACATTAGGATGTTTCTCCAACACCACGCGACTCCATGCGCCGGTGAGTGCGTGCAGTTCGGCGTTCGGATACGCTTGACGTAAATTGGAAAACACCGGCGTTGATAACAGGACATCTCCGAGATGATCAAGTTTGATAACGAGGATGCGCTCTGGGGTGAAGTCCTTGGGCAAACGTTTCCAATAAAAGAGCCACTGCACGACAGCGGAAGCGATTAAAGTGAGAGTTTCGGAGAGATACTGAAACATCGACCTCAGTTTAGCCAATCCACGAAGATTTGTCAAGCGGTATTCTACGTTATCAACAAGGTCTCTGAACCGGCAACTGACTATCGGAATCAAAACTTCTGCTTGACTATTTTATCCCAAGATGTTATCTTTTCTTTAGTCAGAACGATACCAGATTAGAAGAAGTTCCGTGTGTTAACTACAATCGGCTATTAGGAAACTCTCATAACTCCTAAAGTTTTGGGTAAAAGAGGTAATTATGATGATAAGCATACAAAGATTTTTCTTATTGATTATTGGATTACTATTTTGTGTACTGGGTTGCGCTCGCGAGCATGTTGATATGCCTATGCTTGATGATCATGCAGCACCTATGGAAACACATGAACCTGTTGACATTGAGGCTGCTTTTGCGCAAAACCTTTTGCCGATCCTTACGGCGAGATGTGCGCTCTCTGGATGTCATGTCGCTGACGGTCCTCACGGTTTGGATTTCAGGACGTACGCATCTTTTGTCGCCGGAGGCGAGCACGGTCCGGCGTTCATTCCAGGGAATGCTGAAGCAAGTGAGGTTATCGAACAAATCGTTGAAGGCAAAATGCCGCCGCCGCCGCGTGATCCGCTAACCGATGCCGAGATTCAACTTTTTAGAGATTGGATTAATCAGCAGGAAGCTCAGGATCATGTTGTCCAACACGAGCATGGCGATGAAGAGGACACAGACGACGAGCATGACGAGCATAGCGATGAAGAAGATGCTGACGGAGATCATGATGCTGATGATGACGACGAGCATGACGAGCATGATGACGTGGATGACGATGATGGGCATGCCGGTGATGACGACGAGCATGATGACGACGATGACAACGGTCATGACGACGATGACGACGAGCATGACGATGATAACAACTAAAAACAGGTTTTCTTAAACAGGACTTACGCATTTTTCCATGATAACGAACATATAATGCACTGCAGGCGGGGTTTGAAACCCCGCCTGCAGTGGGAGCTGCGTAGGTCCTATTAAAGTCATTGATATTTCACTCCATTGTTGGGGTTGGTATGAAATCAGCCCCAAAAATGCCCTCCAATTCCGAACCCCGGAACAACGACGAAAAAGGTTCTTCTCCATTCCACAACTTTTTATTTTGTTCATTTTTTGAACAGATTTGTCCATTTTTTTCAGAAAAACCAGATCAACCAATAAAAGAATTCAGTTTCGATTTTCCATCCAATTTTATAGAGTCGCCACGCCTAAACGCCCACTCCTACCAGCGTATCACTGATTCAATTATTGCTTTTATAGGCAAACTAAACACTTCTGCATCCGCTATTCTTAGGATTGGCATCATACTTGCTTTTTTTTATGTATTGTTTGAATCAAGTCCTATAGAACCATAGAGTGTTTAGGGTAAAAGGTAAAAGAGCATTGAACTTGAAACTGCCCTATAAAATTATTCAACCAAATTTTTAGGCAGCATTATAAGGAGCAACTATTATGTTTACAAATACACGAAGGTCTTTCCTACTTATCATAGGATTGTTATTTTACTTAGTTGGGTGTGATTCCGAGCGAGGCGGTCTCTTATTGCTCGATAATATTTTATCTGAAAACGAGCAGGTTCCGGCTATGGAAAGTGTTGAGACCGCTAACGCTGAAATTACTTTTGAACAGAACCTTTTGCCTCTTCTCACGCAAAGATGCGCGTACGCTGGTTGCCATGTTGCTGGCGGACCCAAAAACCTTGACTTCAGCACATATCAAGCTTTTATAAAGGGCGGAGATGAAGGTCCCGTATTTATTCCAGGCAATGCGCAAGGCAGTGCTATTATTGACGAAATCGTCTCCGGTAGAATGCCCATCGGTGGTCCGCAGCTGACCAATGCGGAAATCCAACGCTTTACTGATTGGATTAACAATCAAGAAGCAATCCCGGATAGATCCTTTGATGAACCACCTGAGACACAAACTCCAGAATCTACTGACGGTACAGTTTCTTTTCAGCAGGACCTTCTGCCTATTCTCACGGCGCGGTGTGCCTATAGTGGTTGTCATGATGCTAACGGTCCCGACGACCTTGATTTCAGGACATACCAAACTTTCATACGAAGCGCAGAGGACGAGGATGTATTTGTCCCAGGTAATGCCCGAAGCAGCGATATTATTGAAGAAATTGTCTCTGGCAGAATGCCCCCTGACGGTCCTCCATTGACTGCTGCGCAAATTCAACTCTTCAGAGATTGGATTAATCAGCAAGACCCTGCCGATTTTCCTAATCTCCGTTATGATGATGACGACTACGACGATGATGACTACGACGATGACGACTATGACGATGACGACTATGACGATGACGACTACGACGATGATGACGATGACGACTACGACGATGATGATGACGATGACGACGATGATGATGACGACGATGATGATGACGACGATGATGATGACGACGATGATGACGACGATGATGACTAAATAACAATGCAAGTATCTTCGTTATTTTACGCAATCATAGGGGCTGGTTTCAAACCAGCCTCTGTGTTTTAACCTTCCTATTCCTTTTTCAGACAACTCTAAACGCGTTTGCATTCAGTAGATGGGTTCTGCTATACTATTTCCAATCGTTTCTACCCTTCACAGACGCATTTTAGTTTATGCAATTTATCAAACACTTCTCAGAAATTGACGAGGCTGACTTGCCCCACGCCGGCGGAAAAGGATTGAATCTCGGAAAATTGACGAGGGCGGGGTTTCGAGTGCCGCAGGGATTTTGTGTCGTTACAGATGCCTATCGGTTTTCTGTTCGGAATCTACAGGAACAGAATGCGGATGCTATTAAAGAACTTGTGTTGGCACCGGAACTTGTTGCGGAAATTCAAACGGCGCGAGGGCAACTGCAGACAAGCACAGTCGCCGTCCGTTCGAGCGCGACCGCGGAGGATTTGGCAGAGGCGAGTTTTGCGGGACAACAGGACACCTTTTTGAATGTAGCGTCCGATGGACTCTTAGACGCACTCAAAGCGTGCTGGGCATCGCTCTGGTCGAAACGGGCTATTGCCTATCGGCAAACACAAGGCATCTCCGATGAAGGATTGGCAATGGCGGTTGTCATTCAGGAGATGTGTAACGCCGATGTCTCCGGTGTGCTTTTCACTGTCAGTCCTTTTAGTGCGGATGTCTCTATTGTTGAATCGAATTGGGGGTTAGGCGAATCGGTTGTTTCGGGTACCATTACACCTGATAGTTTCCATGTATCACGGGAGACCGGCAAGATTGTGGAAAAGAACATCGCTACAAAACGCGAGATGGTAACCGCCACCGGTGTGAGCGAAGTGTCGTCTGCACAGCAGGATGTTTCGAGCCTGACGGAGGCACAGTTGACGGAACTCACACAACTCGGTATGCAAATCGAAACCCTTTACGGACAGCCGATGGATATTGAATGGGCACTTGTGGACGAAGCGTTTGTGTTGCTGCAGGCACGCCATATCACCACACCTATCAGCTCAACCGCTACCTCTGAAGAAGCATATTCTGCCCGTGGCACCGATAAAGATGCCGTTGAGAAACGCCGTCAAGAGGAAATTCGGATATTGGCAGCGCGTGCCGAGGAACATGGAACCGTTTGGTGTCATCACAACATCGCAGAGGTATTACCGGCTCCGTTGCCGATGACTTGCGCGATTGTCAAGGAATTTATGTCGGGAACCGGTGGATTGGGTAAGGCGTATCGCGGTTTAGGATTTCATCCGAGCGAACGCGTAGATAACGAGGGGATTCTCGACCTGATCTGTGGACGCATTTACGTTAATTTGAACCGCGAGGCGGAACTTCATTTCGACGGTTTCCCGTCTGCACACGATTTTAATGCCTTGAAACAGAACCCGCAGCAAGCGATGTACGCGCAGGCACAAACTGATATTACCCGAAGCACCGCCTCATTTTGGTTGAAACTACCACTTCATATTATCCGTATGAGTAAGGCAGAGATGCGTCTACGGCAGTATCGCTCAGACTTTGACCAACGACTCACGGCAGAGATATTCCCTGCGTTTCAAGCGGAGATTGAAGCGGAACGTGAACGCTCGTACGCTGACCTGTCAGATGCGGAATTAGTTGCAAAATTTCGGACATGGCGCGCCAAAACATTGGACGATTTCGCGCCGAAAGTGCTCACGGCTACGCTGCTTGCTGGCTTTTCGCTGCAACGATTGGAGGCGGCACTCCAGAAGGGGCTGGATGAGACAGCGGCTAAAACCCTCGCGAACCGACTGATGAGTGGGCTTGCGGGGAATCTCACCGTTGAAACCAACGAAAAATTGTGGCAGGTGGCGACAGAGGACTTGGCACTTACCGACTTCCTAAAAGATTACGGGCATCGTGCAGTTGACGAGTTTGAATTGGCGCAACCGAGATGGCGCGAAGATACGACCTACCTCGAACAGGTGATTGCCTCTTTTCAGCAAGAAGTTTCAGGCGCAAACAGACAACAAGAAAGCACGACACATTTCGCACGACAAGTAGAACAACGTGAGTCGGCAGAGGCAGAACTCAGCACCGTTCTTGGAGAGAAAGCGAATTTGCGGAAACAGATCGAAAGTGAACTGGATTTCACAAGACGTTACATGCCTTTCAGAGAAACAGCGAAATTTTATCTCATGCTCGGTTATGAACAGATTCGGCGCGCCTTACTTGAATTAGATAACCGCTATAAACTTGATGGTGGCGTTTTTTATCTCGTGCCAGATGAATTGGAGCAACTGATTGATGGCGAAGTTTTTGGTGAGGTTATCGCCGCGCGAAAGGCTCAGCGCGAACTGATGCTACAGATTGAGGTGACCGATGTTATTTTCAGTGATGCATTGGAAGATATCGGCAAACCGATGGCAATAGGTGCAGCGGAGACATATACAGGCGTAGGTGTTTCTGCGGGAGTCGCTACAGGGAAAGCGCGTGTGCTTCTGAAACCAACAGATGTGCAACCATCTGACCGTGATTATATTCTGGTATGTCCATCAACTGATCCGGCATGGACACCACTCTTTCTGCAAGCAGCAGGACTCGTGATGGAGCGCGGTGGACTCCTATCACACGGTGCCGTTGTCGCGAGAGAGTATGGTGTACCGGCTGTAGCGAACATTCCGAACGCAACTCAGCGTATTACAGATGGACAGATGCTTCGGATTGATGGAAACCAGGGGATCGTCTCAGTTTGTCACGAAACCTCTTAGCGAGGAAAAAGGGATATGTTATTTGATACCTATTGGGATAAACGACAACAAAAGCGTAGGAAAACTCGCAGAGCGTTTCTAACGTCGTTAGTTTTGCATGCCGTCGCGATTGCGATTATGAGTATCGGTTACATCCGATGGTATCGTCCGATGCTACCTTCGGAACCGCTTGTGTCAGAGGCTATTTCGGTAACGGAACTCCAACGTTTTCACGTCAGTAGTACCCGCAAACGTTCGATGCCGACGCGGCGTTCCACACCTCTGCACACAAAGCGTTCCGCTGCAGCGAGTCAAAATGCTACAAAGTTAACGCATTCAGCACCGCCAACGCTGGCAAGTGCTTCGATTCCAGTCTTGAAGACGGACGCTCGGTTACCGGTGGCGGAAACCTCTCTCCGTGAACACACGACAGAGACCCCTACGTGGAAAACAATTGCGACAGCACGGGCAAAAGCACCGACAATCACGCCTAAGCCAAAAACTACGCAGGAACAAACTGCAGCAGGCGAGGCTACGGGCAGTAAAAGTCCAGCGCAACCGATTGATAGAGATGCCCGGATGGGAGAAGCACTCGAAGGGATCGCGGAGAGTATCGCTGACGGTGAAACCGAAACTGCTGTTGACCTCGTTTTTCTGCTTGACATTAGTGGGAGTATGATAGATAATATCCGCGCAGTCGGTAGACAACTCAATCAGATGGTATCGGTATTTGAAGAAAAAGGGGTTGATTTCACGCTCGGCATCGTTATTTTCAGGTATCTTGAGAGTGATACGATTATCCATCCACAGACGCGAGATAGTGAGAAATTCAGGCGGTTGCTAACGACGCATGTTGTCGCTGCTGCTGGTGATGAACGCGCACATAACGCCATTGTAAAAACAATCCGTCGTGTCAATTTTCGTGAAGGTGCGAACCGCCGATTTGTACTTGTTACCGATGAGCGTACCAAAGGTGCCTACACATTATCAGAAGTGTTGAAACAGTGTTTTCAGAATAACATCACTGTCGATGTCATCGGCATCAATCATACCACGCATAGGGCGTTAACAACTAAAACTGGAGGCCTCTGGTTTCCTATTCCGATACAGGAATAGCGATCAGCAATCAGAAATCAGCGTCTGGAAAAACAGTTTTCAGTTAAGGGATTCACTTTTAAGGAAAACTTAGCCCGTAACGAAGTGGAGGGCGGATCTACGGAAAGGTATTTCAAATTTCCAATCCGCCTTAACGAACCGCAAGGAACTTTAAAAATATGAAATGGTCGTTGAATACTTATCAAACTTGTCAAGAATGGGAGTTAAGTCGGATCCTCGACACCGCTGAGGCTACCGGCTATCACGGTGTCGAATTATTGATGGACTACAAGCAGAAACACGGATTCGAGTGGGATACGCCCAGAGAGGCTTGGGACGGATTAAAGGCACAGGTAGATGCAAGTGGCGTTGTAATCTCTTCGCTGACGAGTTGCCAAAATTTCCACTCCGAAAACGCCGCCGATCGCGAGGAGACCGTCCGACGCGTTACACGCGTCATCGACATGGCGGAATTCATGGACTGCGATCATGTTCGCGTGCTCGGCGACCGGTATACTGACGAGAATCGTGATGCGGTCGTCGGTTATGTCACTGACGGACTGAAGGCATTCGGCACTTATGCCGCTGAAAAGGATATTACAGTCTCTATTGAGATGCACGGTTCTTTTACAGATCCAGACTCGGCGATGCAAGTCATTGAAGGTGTAAATCTCCCGAACGTCGGTTTTGTCTTCAATTCACAATTCGTCGGTTGCGATGCTGGCAGTATTGAACCCCTGTTTTCACGAGTAGCCGCTCACATCACATCGGTGCATACGCATCGTGTAGAAGAACCAGCGACATTTGATCTCTATCGTCAGATGTTCCAATGGCTCAATCGCATCGGTTTCTCAGGCTACATCTCCAACGAATGTGCTTATACCGGACCGGATCCCGAAAAGGTGCTTGCACTCTACGTTGGGCTTTTTAAAGCGTTTGTTTAAAGATGGACACACCACAATCCGCACATCTCTATAAACGGGTGGCAATCCCGGACATATTTCTAAACGAAACCGATGGACAGGCGTGGGGTGGCGATATCCGCATCGGTGATTTGACAGGCAACGGCACTGTCGATTTTTTGGTGTATAAGTCGCTCGGCGGTATCCATCCGTGCTTCCTCGGCGCGTTTACGCTCGAAGGCGAACCGCTTTGGTCGTTTGGTGACAAGCAACTCGAAATCAGAGACGCGGATGCCAAGGATACTCACTTAACAACGCTCTCACCTGACCGCCCGGGTCCCGTCGCTATTTACGACATTGACGCGGATGGGCAGGCAGAAGTTATCTGTTTTTGGGTAGATACAGATGCTTCGGAGGTGAGTAAATGGGATCTGTCTGCTGTCCACCTAATGATTTTAGACGGTGCGACGGGTGCTATTAAACACACCGCTGCACCAGAGGCGTTACGGCAGTGTGATGCATACGCTGAAGGTGAACGCCATATCTCTAACTATGTTCATCAACGGTTAATGATCGCTAATTTCTCAGGAAATGCCCAACCCCAGGATTTTGTCGTAAAAGTAGGTGTGAACCTGCTCGCCTTTAATCATAGACTGGAACTGCTCTGGCAGTACACCGACGAGTGGTTTCGCTATCCGAAGCATTCTGCGTATATTCCGGCTGTCGGTGATTTTAATGGCGATGGGCTTGACGAGGTCAATGGTGGCAATTTCGGGCTTGCTGCGGACGGGACGGTGCTTTGGAATCGTTTCTTTGGCGATAACATGGACTCGGTCTTAGTTTCGGAGTGGGATGGCGATAAACGAGCGATCCTCTCCGGGGGTGGACAGGTAATTGATACCGAAGGGAACACAATTCTTTCACTCGGTTTCGATATTGTGCCACACGGACAAGAAATCCGATGCGGTAAATTATTCTCGGACACATCTGAGGATGCCTTAGTTATTCGTTACAACGGACACCATCCTGATCTGATGGTAGTAGACAAAAATGGACAAATTAGAAGCCGCTTTCATGTCGATGAAACACCGAACAATACTGGGTTGGAGGTGATCCGTTGGAATGGTGCGGGGGACCCTGAACTAATTTACAGCCCATCTGCGCTTTTCGATAATGATGGAAACAGAATCGTGATATTCCCTGAACTCCCACCCCCGACCGGCGGTAAAATGGGGTGGTATCACTGCTTCCCCGCGGATGTCTGTGGCGATGCCCGCGAAGAGGTTATCCTCTATGATCCTTATAGTGATGCAATCTATATCTACACGCCATCTCCTTTTCAACCCGATCTGTTTGATAGGTATCAGCATACCGAAAGGCAATATAATACGCGATTAATGGATTAAAATGATGGAAACCAATGGTATCAATAAATTTCTACTGATCTCGATTGATTGTTGGCGGTATGACGCGCTCAGCCGGACCAACCCGCTTCTCAACACGCCGAAGTTTGATCTGTTGACCGAAGATTTTTCGCTCGCTGAGAAGTTCTTCGTGTCAGCACCCGCGACCCGACCCTCTCATACTTCTTACTTCACAGGACTTTATCCATTTGAACACGGGGTCTACGGGCAGACTTATCTCAAGATGTTTCAAGGCATTCCGAACCTGTTTCAAATTTTCAATGACGCAGGTTACCATATTACGGGACGTTCCGAACGTCCGGAAGTGTTCCGATTTCTCGATTTTGAGCCGTTCATCACATCGGTTGATCCGAATGCAGGGGCGCAGCATCTCGGTTCACTTGAAGACCTGATACAACACCTAAAACAACCTTCGGATACACCGCAGTTCTGTTTCCTGCATTTTTGGTATACACATGGTGGGTACGGCATGAGCGGGATTCCAGGCGCGCCAAGTCTCAAGTCGCTTGTTGATAACGGTAGGATGGATGAAGCGTTGCGTATCTATTACGCCGCTGCGACACATATTCTTGAGTTTAAATTGGTTGAAATCCTGAAGCAACTTAAACTCCCTGAGTGGGCAGTCTTCATCTTCGGGGACCACGGGGAGGGGATCTGTGAAGAACTCATCGATCACGGCAGCACGCTGAATCAGAATGTACTACATGTGCCGTTGTTAGCGCATATCCCTGGCATGTCAGACCTCGAATTCCCGAAACCGCCGATTTCGGCGATAGACCTGTTCCCAACGATTCTCAACCTTGCAGGTATTGAGGTCGATTATCACGGATATGGACAAAATCTGCTATCTCCATCAAAATTTGATGAAAACCGCTTGGTATTGTCGGAGTTGGATAGTCTGTACGGTATCGGTTTTCTCAGTCGAGATAACTTGGAAATGCCCCATCATCGCGTAACATCTCGGACAACAGTTGACAACGAGGAGATTAACAGGTATTCGGAAGGCGTTCGGCTCTGGTCACTGACGGATGGTGAACATCTCTATCGCGAGGACGAGCAGACAAGTGAGTTTGTATATCGGCGTGTCCTGAGCGGTGAAGACCTCACCTGCGAAGACCCTGACCGATTCCGCGACGCTTATGACGACCTCTTGGTGAACTCCAATTACCAGCACCTACAAGCGCAGGAATCCACAACTGAAGAGACAAAGATTTTAGAGGGTAAATTGCGGGATTTAGGGTATGTTGAGTAGGATAATTTTATGTCGCTAATATCGTGGATTCGGATAAGAGAATACAGTCCATGTTTGCGGTAAAATAGATGTTGAAAAAAGAAATAGAAGGAAAAAAGAGAGCCTCCAGTTTGATAACCGGCGGCTTTCTTGCTTTATCTTCTTCTCTTACTTCTTATCAGTGCCATATACCCGTCATGGTCTCCGATCCAAAACCAGACCAGACCTTCCTCGCTTTCAAATGCCAACGTTCGATAATTCTCACTGACCTTTGCTCTCCACCACTCGCCAACCTTCTCAAGTTCAAGAGAAGGGTGCCTTGGATTTTCCTTCAGCAAATTAAATTTCCTGTCTGCGAGTTTTTGAATGGGGGGTGGAAGTTTATCATAACAATCCCAAAACTCAGGGGTGGTCTTATAGATCGGTTAACCTCCCAGACTCAATATTTTCAAGTATTTCGTCGCGAAGATGGTCAAGTCTCCCGGCTTTTATATCTTCGTCAATTTGCTTATCCCAAGCATCTGAACGAGCCTTCAAGACTTCATAGAGATTGTCTTTTAGAGTTGTCAATAGTGCTTTCTCGGTAGTTCCTTCACATTTATTAACCTCTGGAACATCTGGAATCTGTCCACTCCATCCAGTGGACGTTCTTGTTACATAAGCAGTATAGGTTTCCTCAAACCGAGGATCCTCTATTATAACTGATATGATACGTGTCATCTAATCTTCGGGCAGGAGACCCAACCCTTTAGGTTTCGGAGGAATGCCCGCTCCTTTTTTTCTTGGATTAAAAAAGTGGTGCTGTTTTATACCACCCGCACACTGGGTATCTGAATTCTGGTGGGATGCTTCTTTTCGGAAGTGCTGTCACCATCTCCGATCCGACCTGACCCAGTATCCATATCAGAAGATAAAATGCTGGTAAAGCCTCGTCTCCGAGTGTATGTTGCCCCATCCACATCACAGTATCCAAGTTTGATAGAGACTTGGGGAGCATCCTTAGCTATCGCTACTACCAGTTCACGATAACGTTTAACTACCATTGTTTAGGCTGCCACGCCCAGATACTGCGATATTGTGTGTAGAAAACTGTTTAACTTGTGGAGTGGACGTTTGGCATACGCTTCGCACAGGTTTCCCAAGTCTTTAGACTTGGGTAGTTGACTTGATTGAATTTAAACTATATAACGGGTCTTACATGCAACCCGCCCACTACCATTCCACAGAATTGTATATAATATACAACAGATTTTACACCAAAGTCAAACCTTTTTGTTCATTGTTTCTACAAGAAACCCCGATTAGATATTTCAGAACAGGACATGGATAACGAGATAGTGTTGCATCACTGTAATCCGTGTTTATTGACTGGAAAGACACTTTCACTGTCGGGTTTGAAAGGATTGTTGTTTACTAACGGGATGTTCCCTTTTTTCCGTTCAACGAGTTCCCAGTCGCCTGTTTTCCAATGCTTTTCGTAGGCATAGATCACATTGAGACCTTCAAATTCCAGCCAGACGCACTTCGCTTGCGGGTGAATTTCATCGTCTATAGAAGCGACAGCGTGTTCATGATTTTCAGACCAGATCAGACATTGCCGTTTCGGTTCTCGTGCTTCCCCGTGCGGTGGTGTGAACAGGTCCCTATATTTCATCACCACCTCTACAACTCATGAATTGTTGCCTCAAGTGTTGCAATATCCACAACGGCGACCGTTGCTTTCCCTGTCGTCCAGCCACCTGTTTCACCCGGATTGACCAATAGAGATTCACTTTTCTGGATGTCTATCTGATGGGTGTGTCCGTAGACGACGATATCGTAATCGCCGCTTTTGGCGATAGGCATCGCGAGTTCAGGATAGTGCATCACGGCGATGTCTTTGTCACCAAGCGAAGCACTTGCCAGATTAGGATATACCTCACCACCGATGGCTTCAAACCGTTTCGCAACGACGATGCGTTCACCATCATTGTTTCCGAATACACCAACGGCACGGCAATTGAGGTCCCCTAACGGATCAATAGCAAACGGAGCGATAAAATCACCAGCATGGACGACCAAATCCACACCGATTTCATTAAAAAGCGCAACAGCACGTTTGACGTTCGGGATATTGTCATGGCTGTCAGACATAACACCAAGTTTCATAATTTTAAATTTCCTTGCGGTTAAACGGCGTGGTTTGTATCTTGACGCTTTCCGCTCAAGATCCGTCCTCCACTACGTTACTGACTACGGTTTCGTTAAAGATGGAAAACCAATTTTCATGCATTCCTATTTAGGCGACTACTGAGATGGGGATCCTGTGGATAACATTTCCGAGGTAGCCTTTGGGGTTCCACGGTTGGCTGAAAGGCTGCGCGGCACCTGTATCGTCATAAGCGCGTGCCCATATCTCATAATAACCTCTGTTCGCCAAGGCGAGTTCGGTTTCCCAATGGTACCAAGCGTACTTATTTGATGGCTGGATTAATTGAGTCTCTTGCCATTGAAGTCCGAAATCTGTGGAGATAAGCACCTTATTAATTTGGTTCTCGCCTGCCCATGCATGTCCTCTTATCTTTATAGCATCACCCACGTTGAATTCAAGAGATGCTTGTGGCTGCGTAATCAAGGATTTTACCTGCCACGCCGTCGCAATACGCATATCCGCAACAGGCGGTTTATCTCCCGGTGCTGTGGGATAAGCCGGGATACGATAAGAATACCCGCTCATTTTTTCGGAGTCGTGAACCCTATCTCTCACCCAGATACGATTAAGCCATTTCTGCATCGCACTTCCGATCCATCCGGGAACAATCAATCTCGCGGGGAATCCGTGTGCTGCTGGCAACACTTCTCCATTCATCTTCAAAGCGATGAGCGTATGTTCATCCATCGCCTTTTCGATCGGGATGCCCCGTGAAAAAGGTTCGCTGCCATCATTCGGGACATCTTCCCCATAGTTTCCGGTATAGACGGCACTCGGCTTCAACCCCGCGGCTTTCAAGACATCTCGCAAACGCACACCCGTCCATTCACTACAAGCGACCGCCCCACGTTGCCACGGGGTACCACTCACCTCCGGCACAAATAGGCTTCTCCCGTTCCCAGCACATTCCAGGACCACTTCCATAGTGACCTGTGGAAAACGATCTAAGTCATCCATAGACAGTGCCAGTTTTTTATGAACTTCACCCTCTATAACCAATTTCCATCCATGGGGATCCTGTCTCACGGCTCGTTCTGGAATGCCGCTATTGTTCCGGACGAAATGTCGTTCTGTGGGGGTAACATCGTCATTGAGGAGATGCGGCACAAACTCGCCGTTAAAGGGTTGCTCGGTATGAACAAGCATGTCGGGCTTCGGAAGTCCTGCAGCCTGCGGGTCTTCCAAAACGACGGGCATGAGGCCTCTATCCAACAAACCTCGGTCAACGGCTTCGCAGCCTGCACCAAATATCCCCAAACTCGCGAGGAATGCGCTTTTTCCCATCTTGGCAAGAAATCGGCGTCTGGTTTCAAACCTCTCTGTCAAATTGGGTTGGCACTCTATTTTTCGCATGATTGTGGCTCATTTTTTATGTGTTTACAAAGAATGCAATCTACCCCAATAACGCTGCGTTGGGTTCGCCACGGTAAAGGACAACGCTATACTGCAACTCCAAAGCTTCATCGGACGCAAGACGGAGCGGTTCGTAGTAGACGAGTGAGGGATGGATTAAGCAGTAATTCTCGCGATTGCGGACCCACCACGTTGTCGGATAACGCGGGTTATCGGGGTGATCGACGATAGCGACCCCGTAGGTCTCGTTGTCTGTGAGGTGTTGTGTTGTGAAGCTGCACCAACGGCTCTGTTGACCGAAGATGTCCATCGGTTCAGTGCGTCCGTCTGCATCCAATAGATTGCCCGGCGTGATGCTATTGTCGAATCGGATCGCCATGCCGCTGTAGAATCTGCCGTCTGCCCCCGGTTCACCGCGTCGTAAATCTAAGACGACCTCACGATCGTTCGGCTGAAGTGTCAGCGACACAGAAATTTGCATCGCATCTGCTGTCGGTGGATGGACGGTTATCTCTCGTTGTTCCGTTAGATGCGTTATGCCTTGCCAATCGATCCAGGCGTTCTCTGTTGTGAGATTCGCGCTGTCGGCATCTGCATTTTGCGAGACAATCCGCTGATGCACAATTTTGCCGAAGCCTGTCGGATCGCTACCGGGTGCGGGTTGTTCCCAGAAATTGACTTCGTTGACCTTTTTCCACGCGACCCATAATCCTTGGTGATGCACATGATCGCCGGGTTCGTTCATCGTAAGTGGAGGCGCACCGGGTAGGTTCAATGGATGACAGAATGGACGGTTGCCATCTTCAGGAAAATGGTAACCTAAGACCTGTTGTCCGTCCCAAGCGACAGTTAGACTGTGTTGTGTTTGTGAGAATGTAAACATATTTTTATCCGTAATGTTGCTGATTTTAGCGTCGATTCAACTAGGCACAAACTAAAAGTTTATGCTACAAATAGTGAATTATGGTGTCTTATCTACATGAAAACCGTGTTCTGTGAGCGTAGTAGATACAGATGTCCAAATGGATCGTGTTTGTTCAACAGCCTCGGTAGCCTCTGCTTTAGTGGCTCCTTGCATGTCCTCTGGGTAACGGGCTTCAACTGCCCATCGGGTCAAATCTGACAGGTCTGGATGCGTGGTTTTGAGTTGCCAACTCTCAGGCAGCAAATCCCGTAAAACATTCAAGTCATGTGTTCTCCGAAAATCGATCTGTAAGAAAATTAATGCTGCTTTTAACGCCTTTTCAGCACTTTGTTGGGCAAACCAACAGACTTGGCGAGGCGGAACGTATGGATGCTCTAAGAAGATTTCAGCGGTTGTTAAGTCTTCCTCCGCATGGCGGAGCCAACGTGCGGTGTCTGCGAGTCTATCGGCTGTTTGCATAGAAGACTTTACCTCCTCGTTGGGTACGCCGCAGCATTGATCCGATCCGCGTGCGACCGCGTTCAAGTTCTTCCAAAGGATTTTACCTTCTTGTTGGGCATACCGCAGCACTGATCCGATCCGCGTGCGACCGCGTTCCAACTCTTCCGGTGTGGATACGATGATGTCCTTTGCCACAGGCACATCAGATAGTGCGCGCCTAATATCAATGGCAGTTTTCCGTTTATCCGCGAGTTCCGAGAAAACGACGATCAGGTCTATATCGCTATTTTGATCTGCATCCCCTCGTGCCTGTGAACCGAAGAGGATAATCTGTAGCGGGTCAAACTCACGCACAATGCGCTCCGTCATGATTGAGATAAATTCGTTATCCATTGCCCGCTCCTTTTATCCTTAGGGGCAGTTCTTACGCAAGTTGAATAGGTTAACATCATCCAAAAAAGCGTTCATAGTCATCATGATAGTCCTACCCAGAACCATGTTACCGTATCCTCATTTAAGACACCAACTGCACGATAGCCACGAGTGATTCTTACCGACCAAATGCTTTCCTTGCTATTAATACATTTGAAATGCAAAGAATTATGAAACGGGTTGGATATCCATAACCGATAAGCCTTCTTGGCTTGATTCTTAAGCGTTTCGTCAAGGGTTTGATAAGCTGTCCAAAACGAAGGTAATGTTACAGACTTCATAGCCGATCCAAATCCATCGGTTCTGATTTTCCTTCTGCAATTTCCTGTTTGGCACGACGAGCGGCCGCCATAAGTTGTTCTTGCGTTCTGTCAAAGGATGCGTTCCAGCGAAGTTCATCCTCTAAGTCTGCAATGTACTCACGCAGATGATCTACAATCTGATTCTGCAACGCCTCGGGCAGTGTTTCCATCATTCGGGTCATCGTGGTAATAGCATTAGAAGCCATCGTTAGATCCTCCCAATCTTAGTTGAGGTATGGGTTAACGACTTCACGTTCGAGTGCCAAGCCTTCCCATTCGTCGTCGCCGGGACCGTCGTAGATGAGGGTATGCGGTCCAGCAAAACCGGCTTTCTGGGTGAGTTCAAGGCATTGCACGTAGTCTTTGGTGTCCATCTCGCGCGGTCCAGCGAAATGAGCTTTGGTGTGGCACGACTCTGCCAACGAAGCGATCGCAGCGAGGTCTTCGTATTTTGTATCGCCACGCCAATTACCGAAGTCAAGACAGAGACCCACCTTACCGTCTAATCCACCTAAAATGGTGTTGACGTTTTCGGGGGTAGAGAAGATAGAGAACCAGTTTTCGCTCATTAAGCGGATGCCTGCGGTGTCAGCGCGTTCGGTCAGCTGCGCGAGGACATTGCGACTCTGTGCCAAGGTCTCCGTAGACGGATCCGCTTTACCGCCGATGACGCGGGCGCATTTCGCACCGAGTTCGCCAGCAATGTCAATCCACTGCTCAATCCACGCAATATCGCGTGCTGCTTCAGATGGGTGCGTGATGTCGCCATCGTCAATCAGCAAGGAGAAAAGTTCGACATCGGCATCTGCAAGTGCAGCGCGGAGTTCAGCGAGATACGTTTTCTCAACAGAAGGCAAGTGGAAGTGACAAATCTCCAAAGTCCGAATGCCGAATTCAGCAACGCGTGCGGGGAGTTCCAAAAGTGGGATAGGTCCCTTATTATGGGTTTCGGTAGGAATCTGCATGCCGTGCGCGGGTCCGGTAAATCCGGGTTTCCCGAGTTGCCGATGCAAACTCCACGTTGAGACTGAAAGGCGCGGTGTTGACATAGTTTTAATTCTCCAAAATTACGACCCGAAGATCGCTAAACGTGATGCTCACCTAATAACAGTTTGAAATACATATCTAATCCGGAGACTGCCTGTTGTTTTTCTATCGAATTTATCTGAAAACGCTTTTTCAGGAAAGGGTGATGTCTAACAGCATCGCTGACGAAAGCAGGTTTATATTGCCTGAACAAGTTATCATCTATAAGCACATCACAATTCCCAAAATAGAAAGGGAGTCTATGCAGGTTTCTTTTGAACACATCTACGTAGGCGTAATAATCCAATTTCTGCTTGTCAATTACAATCGTATTCGCGCTGTAGTTTTCAACAAAAGTGCGATTTCTTTTTAATGCGTTGATGTCTCGCATCGTCCAAAAAAATAGAGGCGCATCTTTTTCGGAGTGATGGCCATCTCTCTCCACATCTACCGGTCGATTCTTCTTGGGATATTTATCAATGTAATTGTTAATATAATCAAAATCACCGAGACAAAAATCGCTTTTACCATCCGGACGAAAACGAAAAGAACGGATAAAGTTGTACGCCATTCCGCGCGTGTCTTTCTGGTAAAGGGCAAGGACAATTGGGAAAGGCGTGTGTTTCGCGGATTCAGGAAATTCCCCACTGCTGATCAATAGACCGTCTATCAATCTATAGTTTGTAGTGAACTCTTTTAAAAGTCTAAAATTGGTCGGCTTAATTAAATAGGACAGTGGATGCAACACACAAATAACGGCTGCTTCGAGTTTATTATAAGAACGGAGAAACGATATGCCTAAATCGCGACACGCTAAATCTTCATCGATGTCAAAATCGACATCTTTGATATTGTGGCGAATAAGGGATGTTTTATCATTATAGGGCGGATTTCCAACGACGATCAAATCGGACTGCTGAGAAATACTGAATTTTGCCCTTGATACGTCGCACAAAGCGTTTGTTTGAAAAAAACGGGCTGCGTCATTGTTCTTTTTAGCGACACTGATTGCTGTTTCGTCTATATCGCACCCAATTGTGATAGCCTGTCCACAATCTTTCAGAAAATCCCCGTATCCACACGCGCTATCAATGACAGTAGTCTGTGAATTCACATAAGGTGCAATCATCTCCCACGCTACATCTACAATTTCAGGCGGCGTGTAGTAACTCCCTAAATTCACTCTGTTCTCATACGCTAAGTGTGCTTGACTCATTTTTATTGAATCACAACTTTTGGTCTATCCATGCGACGACTTTTTCCACCATGACAGCGGTGCCGTCGTCAGAAAAAACGTGATCTACGCCGGGAAGCTCAAGGAGTTCTGTCGGTTCGTTTGCGAACTGAAGGATGTCGTGGCTATCTTCAGGTGGAACAATATCGTCTTCTGTACCGTGAACCAGTAGCCACGGCACGGCAAATTTACTGGCACGTTTTGCAACGCTATCAATCGTTGCCATATCGTCCATATATGTTTGTGAGAGCGGACAATCCGGGTCGTCCCACATGAAACCTGCGTCGGGTGTAACATCGCCGAATTCGCGTTCTGCAAACGCTTTTGTATGCACCATCCCGGCAAGCGAGACAAGTACCTGGATCCGTTCATCGGTAGCGGCGCGCAGTACGCCGACTGCACCACCCATACTATGCCCGACATAGCAGACTTTATATGCGCTGAGTGTGTCAATAACGTTACCGAGATCCGCGACCTCTTTCGTGACAGTGGAATCTGTAAACGCTCCTTCTGATTCACCGTTGCCGGAGAAGGAGAAGCGCAGCGCAGAAATACCGGCTTCAGCGAGTCCTTCTGCTAAAGCGATGAGAGCAGGTCTATCTTTATTACCGGTGACCCCGTGTCCGATCACCACAATTCTATCGCCTTCACCTTCGTGGAAGGTATAGTCGAGGCGTTCACCGTGTTCATTTCTAATTTCGTTTTTTTTAATTTTCCTTGCGGTTCGATTAGGCAGATTGTATAAATGACATGCCTTTTCGTAAATCCGCCCTCCATTTTGCGGCGTACTCGCCCATAAGCGATCTGCTTCATTACGGGCTACGCGTTGGCCAACCCTCGCAAGGGAAGGGAGTTGCATAAGTTCTAACTGACATACACTTCCTATTTATGGGTTCACAATTCATCAATGTCCATCTTTTGACTGTGCCCTGCTTTAATATCAGCACGAACTTTGTGTGCAAGTTGGGCAAGTTTACCTTGTGATTCAGCAAAAGCCTTATTCCATTTCTGTTCATCTTCCAGTTCTTCAAGAATCACAGCAGCAATGGCATCCTGTTCTTCAGAGGACAATTTATAAACTTCGCTGAGAGCTTTTTCAAGAAGTGGTGTCATCAATGTTTTGGGCGTAGAAAACTTTAACTTTAGTCAATCTTTCTACGCCTTCTCTTCTTTTTCACAGGCTTGTTGATAGATAGGTGTCCTTTTACTGGGCACCTACCTATATTCGGATGTGTGCGGCACGAATGCCTCGCAAATATCCTTGTATAACAACTACGCACCATGTCCGTTGCCCTTCAAGGCATTGACAACCTTTTCGGGTTTAATCGGCAGCTCGTTAATCCGTACGCCGATAGCATCTTTGACAGCGTTCGCCATCGTCGCTAATGTAGGCGTGATGGGGGGTTCGCCAACGCCTTTGGCACCGTACGGACCGTTCGGAGCCGGAACTTCAACAATAACAGACTCTACAGTGGGTAGATCCGCAGAGGTTGGGACGCGGTAATCAACGAAACCGGGATTGACGTTACCGTTTTCGTCGTACTGCATCTCTTCCATCATTGCCCATGCGTAACCTTGAACTGTTCCGCCTTCGATCTGCCCTTCAACCGCCATCGGGTTGATAGCGAAACCGACATCTTGCGAAGCGACGAGCTTAAGAACGCGGGTTCTACCGGTACCGGGATCAACTTCAACCTTAGCAATCTGTGCCGCGAGTGCCGGTGTGCTGGCTTGCCGTGCGAAAGCACCTTTTCCGACAATCGGACCACCAGTCGTCGAGAGGCTATACGCCGCAAGTTCTCCTAACGAGATAGACTTCGGTTGTTCCGCACTGACGACGTGGACTGCCCCATCTTTGAGCTCAAGATCGTCCACATTGATATTGAGTCGTTCTGAGGCGAGTTCGAGAATCCGTTGATGCGCGTCCTCAGCGGCTAACTTCGCGGTATTGCCCATTGTGAACGTCACAACGCTGCCGCCTGAACCTGTAGAATACGGTGCAGAATCCGTATCGCCGCGTCGAATTGTGACGCTTTCATACGGCACCGTCAGGATCTCAGCGATAATTTGTGAAATCGCAGTATCCGTTCCAGTGATGTCCATAGACCCGTGGAAAATACGGACACTCCCATCTTCATGAACGGAAACGTAGACACCACCAGGACCGCAACCGTTCGTCCAATCACCGACTGCGACACCCCAACCTTGGTTCTCATCGGCTTCGCGATCCCACCAACCGGCAGCATCGGCGACAGCCTCCAGGGTCTCTTTATAGCCGACTTTAGGTTCGTTGCTACCCGCTGGAACCGGATCACCCTCTTCACGCATGTTAATGAGACGGAATTTAACGGGATCCATGCCGATACGTTCCGCTATCTCGTCGAGTTGAGATTCGCCTGCAAAAATGGCTTGTGGCGCGCCCGGTGCTCTATAAGCAGCTGTACCGGATTTGTTGGTGTGAACGCCGTAAGCGTCTACCTTGAGGTTCGGAATCTTATAGACCCCGCGGACCCGAATGGTGCTTCCGATAGATGCGCCAGAGACGGAGCCGGAATCCCAGAAAGCGAGTGCCTCGCGTGCGAGGATCTGCCCATCATTCGTGGCTCCTGTTTTCAGTTTAATAACGCACCCGGGTGCCGGTCTGCCGTCGGTGAATTCCTCTTCGCGCGTCATTTGGACGCGAACCGGACGACCTGTTTTCTGCGAGAGTAGTACGGCTGGAATGTGTGTAATAATAACACCGAAACGTCCGCCAAAACCGCCACCCATTGTCGTTCCGATGACGTTAATTTGCGTCAACGGGATACCGAGGGTGCCAGCGATACCGGATCGGATCGCGAAGGGACCTTGCGTGGATGCCCAGACAGTAATCTTCCCAGATGAATCCGCACTCGCAACAGAGACGTGCGGTTCCATGTACGTCTGATGGACCCGTGGGATTACATAGGTGTCCTCAACGACGATATCTGATTCAGCGAACCCTTTTTCAACATCGCCTGCTTCGGTATGGCTTTCAGCAGAAATATTATAATAAACTTCGTCAGGATAATTTTCTAATTCTGCTTCAAGTTTGCTGATTGCATCGCTGTGGTCGTTCTCTTTATCACGAGAGAGTTTCCGAATTTCTCCGCTGACTTCTCGCCGATTGGGCCCATCTTTTGTGTCATCACCATGCAAGCGCGGTGCTGAAGGTTTGATGGCTTCCATAACGTTTTGGACCACCGGTAGTACTTCGTAGTCAATTTTAATGAGTTCAGCGGCTTCTTCAGCGATATCGGGATCGGTTGCGGCGACAGCAGCAATCGGTTCACCCAAGTAAAGCACTTTATCGGTTGCGAAAACGCGTCTGCCACTTGGCACGTCATCTTGGGTAATAATTGCCCTGACACCTGGCAATTTTTCGGCTTCGCTGGTGTCAATGCTGCGTATATTGGCGTGTG
This sequence comes from Candidatus Poribacteria bacterium, assembly GCA_012270875.1. GTDB lineage: Bacteria > Poribacteria > WGA-4E > WGA-4E > WGA-3G > WGA-3G. The sequence continues at coordinate 31,696 of JAAXHI010000367.1, forward strand.
CATGTTTGCTACGGACAAGTTTGCCGTAGAGCATACCCGGCGGATGAACATCTGCGCCGTATTGGGCGGCACCTGTTACTTTCTCGACCGCATCAACCCGCGCCACTTTTTGACCAACAACAGTATATTCTGACATGCAAGTCTCCTTTCACTCTGATAAATGTTAGGTATGTCAATACTTCGTATCTGCTATTCTTCTGTGTTATTCTTGGCAGATGGAAGGACTATTTTTCCACGTTTTATCGCGGCATGAACTTTTTTGCAAACACGAATGGTTTTTCCATCGACCTCATGTTCATACAGTAACTTCACACCTGTGCGACCAGATATGGGACAAGTGCCTCGTCCGTTATTATAAAGACCTTCATGAACTGTGCCGTTCGAGTCTACATATAGATGCCTTATACCGCTTCCACGATGTGTTTTCGCCATCTTCTTCTCCTTTCTAATTTTGGGGCAGATCTGATCTGCCCGTTACTCTATGAAGTTGCCCGTATCTCTTCTGCCGCTTGCAGAATTGCTTCAAGAATTTTTGTGTATCCTGTACAACGACAGATATTCCCGCCGAGTGCATGTCTGAATTCTTCTTCGGTCCTATCGGGATTTTCATCTATGAGTGCCTTCGATGCCATAATAAAACCGGGGGTACAGAAACCACACTGATAGCCGCCTGTTTCAATAAACGCCTGTTGGACAGGATGAAGTTCACCGTCACTGGCTAAACCTTCGATTGTGGTAATCTCTTTTCCAGAGGCTGTAACACCGAGTACCATGCAGGACGTGACGGCTTTGCCATCAACGATCACGGTACAGGCACCGCAGTCCCCTGTGCTGCATCCCTCTTTAGTTCCAGTCAAACCGATCGTATCGCGAAGTACAGCCAGCAAGGTTTTGCGCGGTTCAATGAGTAGATCGTGTTCATCACCGTTGATAGTTAGACTGACTGGGAGTTTTGCCATATCTTTTCTCCTTGACTTATTCTTATTGGACGTGCGAGACATGAAGACTCGCCTCGCATTAGATATATTTCAATAGCAAGTTTCGGCTTGCGAGCTACGCCGAAATGCTATTTTATCCGTTTGCTCTCTCTGCAGCTTGTTCGAGGGTCCGCCTTGTAAGGACATCGACCATTTCTTTGCGGTGTTCAGCGGAGCATCGCAGATCGGATATCGGACTGGATGCTGCTGCCGCTGCTTCGCCAGCTTGTTCGAGAAGTTCTGGTGTCGGTGCGTTACCTTTCAGGAGATCCTCCGCTTCTGTCGCACGAATCGGTGTAGGGGCAACCGCAGCGAGGCCAATTCGGGCATCTGTAATTGTCCCGTTGTCCATATTGATAGCAGCGGCGACACCAATAAACGCTAAGTCCATGACTTCGCGGATTTTGTGTTTGATGTAGTGGGAACCGGATGCCGGACTTGGTAACCGAAAGCGTGTGATAATCTCACCGGGTGTTAGAACAGTCTGTCCCGGTCCCGTAAAAAGTTCGTTGATCGGCACAGTTCGTTCGCCATCGGCACTTGCGATGTCAACTTGTGCATCAGCGACAAGCAACCCCGCGACCGTATCCGCTGCGGGGGAGGCGTGTGCGATGTTCCCACCGACGGTTGCAAGGTTTCGGATTTGGATAGAACCGATTTCCGAGGCACCTTCCGCTAACGCTGTGTGGTGTTGCTGAATATCCGCAGACAATTCAATTTCGCGGACCTTCGTCATCGCACCAATGTTAATGCTATCGCCATCAGTGGTGATACCAGCCAACCCCGGAATCTTCTGTAGACTAATCACAGACTGAGGCGTTTCGGTGAGCGCCTTCATACCGATAACGAGGTCCGTCCCACCTGCGAGGAGCTGCGCGTGTTCCGCCGCAAATAGACGAGACGCCTCCGCGAGCGTGGTAGGTTCAAAAAACTCAAAACTTTTCAAATTTAATCCTCCATTTCATGTTCCTTCAAGCAAATTTTTAGTTTGAGGAAGTCCCTTCATTCAGACACAAGCCCGACTTGGATGTCTGTTAGATTGATACCCCACTGACCTGGATACCGATTGCTTGGATCGGGGTGATCTATCTGTGCAATCTTCGCAACAACCCAGATAAGCGGACTCTCGCCACAGCACACCCGATGCCTTCCCCTTTAAAGAGTACCCGATTGAAAAGTAATTTGTCAACCTTAAATTCGTCGGATCTGCCTTTATGAAATCGGCCAACTGGGTTGTCGGTTCCGTGTGGAGTGCTTCTTGGTGTAGGTATCCATTTCCGTTCCCCGTCTTAGGTGTCTATCTGTGCGCGTGCAAGTTGTTCTCGGAGGCGTTTGATTTCTTCTTCGGCTTTCTGACGGGTGATAGCTTCTTGCTCCGCGCGTGCCTCGGCGGCTTCCGCGCGTGCCTCGGCGGCTTCCGCGGGGGGCTGGAGCCACTTCTCCCCAACAGAGTCGTAAATCCCTAAACGCCGCTCTCGGATATGGAAATCTAAACCGAGAATATCTGAACGGATACCACCATCAACGCCCGGTGGAATAGGGATATAGACCCCATCTATTAACTGAAAGCCCATCAGCGGAGAAGGCAGATAAAGTGCCTCTGCATCATAGAGAAGGTAGTTCGGGATACCAAGCGTCGCGTAGAGGTCCATCTTATCTGTAAGGTCGTTCTGATAGGTCGTTTTACTTGAAAACTCCATCACAAAATCGGGCACTTTCCCCTCCTCCCACACTTTGTAGGTGTGGCGCTGCTTTTGCCCGATGCCGAAAGAGACCAGCACATCCGGTGCCACGACCGCACGTGGGTCGCCCTCCGTGTAATACGTCAGAATATCACCCGAGACATAGACATCCGGTCTCTGCGCGAAATGCGCTTTTAGCGTCTGCAAAAGCCAGATGAGGATTTCAAGGTGGAGGTCACTCGCTGCCATAGGTTCACCGTCCGTGTCAGGGTAGAGGTCCGCCGTATCTGTCGGAGCATAAGGCACGTTGGGCCAATTTGTGTAGGTATCCATCGGTATTCTCCTTGCTGTGGGATACATGATGCATGATTTAGGATCGAATCTGTTAATGCGTCGCGGCGCGACTTGTTATTGGGACAACAGCACCTTGATATACTTCAGTGTAGCATAAAAAAATGCTGCTGTCAAATGCCTTGAGCGTGCCATTAGGGAATCGGCCAACCCGGTGTCGGTTCGGTGCGGAGTGCCTCTATTTCATACAGTTCTTCTACGCTGATTTCGCGTCCAAGTTTCGCTGACAAGAGCGAACCGCTCATAATCTCTGTAACCTTTAAACCGACATCACCATTACTAACGGGTTGCGCGTCGCTGTTACAGGCGTTGAGAAAATCGCGGAACTTATCAGGGAAAGACTGCTCTGGAAGTTCTAACGGCGTTTCGACGAGATCGCTTTGATAACGCCTACGATTGCCTTGATCGTCGGTATCCCACTTCCCTTTCTCAAGAAAAAGTTTATTACCGCTGAACGAACCTTTGGAACCGAAGATGAAAATGCCTTGCGGGTGTTCTGCCAAATTCCCTGCCCAACCGTGTTCATACGTAAAGGACATGCCGTTGGTGAACCGGACAAAAATAGACACGTGTTCCTCGACATCGTTAATCTCTTCACCTGTGTATTCCGGGAGCATACCCCGGTAGGCGATACCGCTGATCGTAGCCGGTTGTGGAGAACCGAGGAGATAGATAGAACGGTTGATATCGTAGACCCCCGTATCGTATACCGTGCCGCCGCCGCTATAAGCAGAATTGAGGAACCATCTGCCGAAGCCGAACATATCAACATTCGGTCTGCCCCGGACGCGGTAACTCGTGAGTCTGCCGTAGTAGACATCGCCAAGGTTGCCAGCAGTGATGTAGTCTCGGATGGCATAACTCGTCGGATCGAGACATGTACCACCGCTCTGATATGCGAGTTTAACGCCAGCCGCGTCGCAGGCATCACGCATATTTCTCGCCTCTGTTGCTGTACGCGCCATCGGCTTTTCGCAGAAGACATGTTTTCCAGCCTGCGCAGCTGCAACAGTAGGTCCTTCATGGACAAACGGCGGGGTCGCGAGACTGACGGCATCTAAATCGCATTCCTTGATCATCTCATTGTAATCGCTAAAGATTTGGACACCGTTGTCGGCATATTCCGCCCAGAGCGCAGCATTGGCTTTCAGTTGTTCACGTGCTTCTGCGGTTTCCGCCTTTGCTGCGTCGGCTTTTGCGGTTTCCGCGCGGGACGCTGCGCCTGACAAAACTTCTCCATGTCGCCGCTTTACGTTCGCGTCTACGGTATCGCATACAGCGACGATTTCGGCGTGCTGCGGATGCGCGAGGTAGCCGTTGACGTGTGAACCGGATATCATGCCACACCCGATAATTCCGATTTTAATCCGTTTTGACATTCTAATGCTCCTTGGTGGCTTTTTCGTAAGGTCAAGTTTCTAAAAGAGATTCTGCGCTTAAGAGCGTCGCTATCAAGAAATCGCGCCTACAATGAACCCGACGGCGAGGCACCAGCACCTACTTTGACGTGTGTATCTGCCAACTGGACTTCTACATGCGCAATACACTCTTGAAGGTTCTTAAACGGAGAACTTGGATATGATTCTATGCTGAAATTCAAGTCGTTCTCGCCGAAGGTTACCATATCCACCCCCGGTTTTGCCAATTTTTGGACATTAATCACGGCATCAACAGACTCAATCTGTATGATGAGGATACCGGTGTTGTTCCACCACTCGGCATATTCAAGGCGGTCCATGCCGCGGTCGATGCTGTATCCACTACTGGGACCCCAACTCCGTTTACCCTTCTGCGGATAGTAGAATGCATCGATTGCTTCATCTACCGTTTCGACTTTCTCAACCTGTGGCACAACAATAGCAAGCGGACCTAAATCCAACAGATTGCCTATCAGGTAAGCATTTCGGGTGTGTTTAATGCGGAGTTGCACACCGATACCGAATTCGTTTGCCATCTTGCAGTATTCCACGAGTTTGTCTTCGTTCGCGGGTCCATGCTGGTGATCGTTTCCGATTAGATCATAGTCATCGCCACTGAGGACGGCTTCCATCTCGTCGCGGGTACAGCCGAAAGGCGCGCCACCAGCGATCTTAATCGGTTCTTTATTATGAATGCGTTGTTTTAAAGACACAGGGATAACCTCCTGAGTTCCACCAGATTGTGATGTCCATTATAGGCGGTTGCAGATTTTTGTCAAGCGTTTTGAATTTTTGGAGTTGTAACCCCGATTATGACATCTCCAATCCTGATGCTGATTCACCAACAACTGCGTACTGAAAACTGACAACCATTCCCCGAAATCTTGAAAATTTTACGAAATTCTGCTAATCTGTATTCTTAACACATTCAGGAACTGCGGAGAAAGAAAAATAATGCATACCATCCATTCCACTTTGACCGAAGCGGAGAAGTGGTATTTCGATTTACACGGATTTCTCGTTTTGCGGAATGTTATCCCGAAGGACGAGATTGAAGAGATGCTAAAGGTGCTTCAACATTGGTTAACAATCGATGAAACCGACATCCCACCGCCGCTTGACCGCGGGCGGCAAGAACCTTGTAAAACACACATCGGGCATATCCAATATGGACACCACCTCTTTCAAGACCTTGCGATGAATCCTGAGATTATGCGGGTTGTTGCGGGGTTGACGATGAACGCGCCGCGCCTATTTCATTGCAATTTTACGATGATGACGAAGCACGACGCGCCGCAACACTTTCATCGTGATGACAGCGGATTTAAATTCCCACCCGGATTTCGTAATCCACACAACGATTATCAAGCCGCTGCGGGACATATCTATTGTAGCCATATTGCGACGTGGGTGGCTTTGGTAGACGTGCCACCCGGCACCGGTTTTTGCCTCGTTCCCGGTAGTCATAAATCCCTGTTTCAGACACCGGCGAATTTACCTGTACGGCACGATCCGCCTACTTCGATTACACTCCCAATGACGGCAGGTGATGTGGCAATCTTTTCAACAAATCTACTTCATGATGCGAGTCCATGGACAGAGGATTACCCGCGGATGAATATTTTTCAACGTTACCAATTGAGCGCGTATTTTATAGTAGATCCCGAAAATAAG
>JAAXHI010000292.1:0-2801 GCA_012270875.1 Candidatus Poribacteria bacterium
CCGCAGAGACGCTCCGGTAGCATCGGCAACCGCTCCGAATTCACTTTCTCGCTGACGCTCTCTCGCCAGTTCTTCACCAATTCCTGCACGCGACCAACCCAATCGGCTCTTTCTGATGTGGTTTCTGCGATTTCAAGCATCCGACGCAGTGTATTCCGCACATCTCCCTGCATCCCCAACTGAATCGGATAATTCCGTCCGAGTTCATCAGGATTAATATCGAGTTGTATAATCGGGGTGCCTTGCGGTGGAATCTTATAGCCGTTGGTCACCTGTCCACCCGTATGGCTACCGATAAAGAAGACGAGGTCTGCTTCGCATACGGCTTGATTCGCACACGCCCGCGAGTATGAACCCGGAGTCCCGACTGCCAGTGGGTGGTCGCTCGGAAACATCGCCTTCGCATTCAAAGAGGTCGCCACCGGAATTGAGAGTTTTTCGGCTAACGCCACAAGTTCTGCGCGTGCGTCCGAAGCCGTTACGCCGCCACCCGCCACAATGATAGGACGTTCCGCATCGGTGAGCAGTCTGAGAGCCTCTGCCACTTTCTCCGCTTCCGCCTCCGGTCGGAACGGCGGTAACTCGGAAAATATCTCTTCAATGATAACCTCAAGTTCACCCTCCCGATCAATAACCGACGACCCCGCGATACCTTCAAAGTCGAGATGCGCAGGTCCCGGTGTTCCTGTCGTAGCGGCACGGAACGCTTGGCGCAGATAGAACGGAAGCTGCTCCGGTGTCGCGACATAGGCACTATATTTCGTAACAGCGGAAAACGGATTGACGTGGTCCACCTCTTGATAGGCGTGCCGTTGTTGATTGATCTGATTTTCCTTACCCGTCAGCGCAACAACCGGCGAGCAGGCAAGATACGCGTCTTGTAACCCCGCGGCGAGGTTAACGGCTCCGACCGATTGTGCCATACAGAGACTCGGCGCGCGGTTCACACGCGCGTAGGCATCCGCCATATATGCAGCCGCTTTTTCACCGTGCGTCTGAACCCGCTTAATCCCAAGATTCTCCATCTCCATCAAAGCCCGCGGTCCGATATAAGGCATAAAAAAGACATGCGTAATCCCGTAACCGTGAACAGTTTCAGCAATAAATCGAGCACCCGTCATTTTCGGCATAAATTCTTCTCCTCGTTGTTTCGACGTAACTTCCAACACGATGTAAATCCATTTTATCAATTTTCGACGTAACTTACAAGTATCAACTTGAAACCGAAGTAAATTTGGTAATAAATTAACAAAGATGTTATAATGGCTGCACCGGTTTTGAGGCACTTAAACACTTAAAACACTTCACCAAAGATTTTCATAGATACGGGAACATCTCCCGTAAGGAGCAGCGCGCCATGAAAATGTTATTCTTTTCTTTGATGTTCACACTCACACTCACGATGTTTATCCATAACGGATACACGGAGCCGATCGTCACAGACGGTCTCGTGAGTTATTGGACGTTTGACGAACAAGACATTGCTGGCGGCACAGTCAAAGATGTCTGGGGCGAAAATGATGGTAAGATCGTCGGGAATCCGAAAGTTGTTGGTGGGCAAGTCGGAGAAGCACTCGAATTTGACGGGTCTGACGATTATGTGAACTTGACGAACCTCGGCGATTTTGGGGAAAAAGTCGGGGCATCTACGTTTGAAGCCTGGGTCAAAACCAGTTTCAAGAAAGAGTGGACAACCCTCTTCAAAGTCCTTGACCAAGGGTGCAATATGGCGTGGGCGATCGATGTCAACCGGAGCGCGAAAGCCGGATTCCCGTTTGCTGCGGACATCGTTCACTACTACGTCCGTCAGAAATCTGCGGCAGGCTGCAATGCCATCGCCGTTGAAATTGAGTTCGCCTTGTCCGATGGCAAATGGCACCACATCGTTTTCGGAATTGTAGATCCGGGTAAGTCCGAGGTCAGCCTCTATATGGACGGTGAGCCACAAGAGATTATCGTCGGCGACGCAAAGAAACTCGACACATTTATCCCGTTTGTGGAACCCGTCTACATAGGCGCGGCGAACAACCGCGGCAACGTTGAGCGGCACTTCCCCGGTGTCATTGATGAGGTCCGCATTTACGATCGACCGCTTACTGCTGACGAAGTAACCCGAAATTTTAAATCGAAAATCGGACTGTCCGTCCAAGCAGCCGAGAAGCTGCCTATTGTGTGGGGGAACCTAAAGACAAGATTATAGAACACGAAAGGATCATAGGAGCAGTTGTCATGAAAAAACTAATCTTTCTCCTTACATTCACACTTACCATTACTATGTTTTCCCACAACGGAAATACAGCACCCGTGACAGATGGACTCGTGAGTTACTGGACATTCGATCAGCAGGACATTGTTAACGGCACAGCAAGGGATGTTTGGGGCAAAAACCATGGCACAATTGTCGGAGATCCCAAACTTGTTACGGGTCGAGTGAACGCTGCGCTGAAATTTGACGGTTTTGGCGATTATGTGAACCTAACAAACCTCAGCGATTTTGGCACTCAGGTCGTTTCGTCTACCTTTGAAACTTGGATCAAAACGAGCATTAAAAGAGAACGCTGGATAACGCTTTTTAAAGTCCGAGACGAAGACTGTGTAGGTTGGGGCATTGATCTCAACGCACAGACGGAACGCTTTGACTTAGCAGCGCACTTGGCAAACCCTATTCAGAACCGTATAGGAAATCGCTTTGATACCATTAATTTCGCTAAGGACTGGATTCGCCTTTATCTTGCCCAGAAAGTAGGGCAGCGTGGATGCAGCACTTCAATCTCTGAAACACAGTTTCCCATTTCGGATGG
>JAAXHI010000292.1:2915-19492 GCA_012270875.1 Candidatus Poribacteria bacterium
TTCTTCAACGGCATCATTGATGAAGTCCGTATCTACAATCGACCGCTCACGCAAGACGAAGTGACCCAGAATTTTGAGATCGGACTATCCGTTGAAGCAACCGAGAAATTGCCTATTGTGTGGGCTACTCTCAAAACAACCTTAAAATGATGGACAAAACGTCTCTATAACGCAGGAACCTGTATAGTTCAGGCGCACCTCGTCTCTCCGCAAGGGAAATTATAGTAGAGCCCCTAATTATTTGCACACATGGGAATCGTAGGGGTTGGGTTCCCAATCCCTACGAGCGACAAGTGTAAACTTATTTTCGGATTTTACTATAAAAACCTGTAGCCCGTAACGTAGTGGAGGGCGGATATAAGCAACGCACCTAAAAGTCCAAACGTCCGTTATTTCTCCGCAAGGTAAAATTAAAACATGCTAACACCTCACGAAAAATGGTTCTTTGATCACCACGGATTCATTATCCTCCGCAAAGTTGTGCCACCTGCGGACATCGAACGGATGGTTGAACTCGGTAACCAGTGGCACGACATGACGCTTGACGAACTGCCATCACCGTTAACCTCCACATCCCGCACAGGCAAGACTTCACCCACAATTGCGCACTGGATCAATCATATCCAATACGGGGATCCAGCGTTCCAACGGCTCGTGCTTAACCGAGAGATTATGCGTGTGATTATTGCACTGACGCGGGGAACGCCTTGTCTCGTTGATTGTGCTTTAACCAAAAACTACAAAACCTCCGATGACATTCATTTCCATGCATCCGGTCAAGATTACAGCGTTGACGAATCGGGACCACGGGCAGGCTTCCTCAATGCGGGTACCTCCTTAGTTGATGTACCAGAAGGGACAGGTTTCGTCTGTCTCCCCGGAAGCCATAAACGCAACTTCGATCCACCCGATGACCTCTCAATTTACGACGGACCCCCAACGGTGATCAATGTCCCCGTCAACGCTGGCGACTGCGTTATCTTTACAGAAGCACTCTATCACGGCGGAAGACGCTGGACAGCAGACTATCCCCGTTTCACAATTTTCAATCGCTATATTGATAATGCATCACACAATTCCCTGCCCATTGAAAGCCATAAACACCTGATTTCACCTGAAGTCTACGAATTGGAGCAGCCTGCTGTTTCGGGAGAACGGAAACAGGTCGTCCAACGGATCCTAAGTGAATTAGATGCACGCTGAGGTGCTACGATGCAGACACGTCAGCCGTATCCACTCGGTAGACCGAGACAAGTCGCAACCTACCAACATAAGCGTTCAGACGAACTCCCCAATGCCGTTGTGGAAACGTTCACTTTAACAATCGGATCGGTTGAGAAAAAGGCAGGCGTGGTGTCCCAGTGGATATGTCTACGGGCAACGAAAGCAGACGGTGAAAAATTCGCAGTCTGGTTGCTCAGCGAAGGTCCACCGTCCGATGATCTCACAATAGACCGCGCCACCATATCTCGCTACATTCTACAAATCAGAGACGACACACCCTTAGAGTTCCACGATAGGTTCACAGAAAAACCTGTCTTGCCCAGACTCGGCGCGTGGCAATACCTTTTCCCAAAACCAACCGACAAAACAAAACAGAATGTGCTTTTCCCGAAAACGGCAAAATACCTTGGACATACCTATCAACTCGCGGACATAACCGATTCAGACGAATCTGCCGAACCGTCTAACACACATCGCCTCTCTCTCCGTCCCGATGTCCTTATCGGACCGCCAAGTAACACACGACAAAAAGATGAAACGCGTCGCTACGATATGTCCGACTACGAACTTATCCCACTCACCGCAGCTGATTACGACGAGATGATTGCGGCGGGTATCAACTGCGTCCGCGTTGATACAGAACAGGTCGAATGGGTCAAAAATCGCGATATCTTTTATTGGGGAATTGATGCCGCTGTGCTCGGCTATCCTGAATGTCTATACCGAAGCAACTACCTCGGTCCTGCTATTTTCATGGACGAACCCGCTGTCTGCACACGCGACCACGTTCTACGACCTAAATTGGCGGAAGATGCTGCGTTTCGGAAGGCGTTGACCCCGCAAGTCGCATTTGAAGCTTTCCAAGACTATTTCCAAACCGCTAAATACGATGGCGCGCCCACTCGGTTATGCAAAGGTTTAGAAGCACATCCAGATGTGGACTTAGGAGATATGAAGTTTCTTCAGCAGAACCTGTACACATGGGAGACCATGATCAGCTCAGCCGTCCACCAGTTATCAGAAGGCAACACAGAAACGCCTGCTGCGATAGTCTTTGAACCACCCGGTCGTGTCGGAACGATGCGAACACTCCCTGAAATGAATATGACTTACGGCTGCCAGATCCCGATAGACAACCCGAAGAATTTGGCGAGTATTCTCTACGGATTCCTACGAGGTGCCGCAAGACAAACCGATAAAGGCTGGGGCATGAGTATCTACGGACAACTCCACCGCGCCGATGCCTTCTGGCTCCAGACCCACGCTTACGACTTAGGGGCGCGCCATTTCCACTATTGGGATAACTACCAACTCGCTTGTGTGCCTTACAGCGAAATCCTCGCACTCTCACGAAATTTAAGTGCGCATGTTGAAAGCCATCCGCATAGAAACCTTGACAAATTACGCACCGCAGCAGAAATCGTCATCCTCTTTCCACCCGGATACAATCTCGGACATGTTGAAATGGGACGCGGAAACCTCTGGGGGTTAGGTGAACTCAATTTAGAGAGACACAACAGAGAAGGTGTCAAATACCGCACCGTGATGCACAACTTTTTTACCGAAATTGAGAGAGCCATTCGGTTAGGTGTCGCCTTTGATCTCTTATGGGATTTGCCGGAACTTAAGTTGTCCGATTATCGTGAAGTCGTCCGAATTCGAGAGGATGGCACGGTAGAGGTAACCACAAATGATGAGACAATTTTACACGAAACCGCGAGGACACCAACCCGTCCAAACGGCATTCCACCAACCTTGATTGTTGATACCTCTATATCGCAAGCCAATACCGCATTTGAAGTTTACGCCTGTGCAACTGTAACCAAAGGATCCGCTTCCGTCTACTACACACGGGGTGCTGACAAAAGTGGTATCTACAATAATGAGATGGTACTCTGGGAATTGTTCGGTCCGGGGGAAGAAGATTACCGATTCCTGAACAGAGAACAATCCGAAATTCGCATCCATCAAACGGAATCGGAAACTGAAGTAGCGATCCATTTTCGTCTGAAACACCCCGGAAATTACCGTCTCCGAGCCGCAACCGTTGATATGGCAGCCCGCACAGCAGTCGAATGGAAAACCATCACTGTTCCCAGTAAGCGTGCCTAATTCAGACGATTTTCCCCAAATTTCGCATTTTATGCAACCTTTCTGCCGCCGATTCCTATCTTAACATTTTGGAAGATAACATGTTTTTGGAGGTGATGCATGAAAAACGACGATGCGCAATTGATTGAACGGACATTGGCGGGTGACGAATCTGCTTTCAGTGCACTCGTGCGAAAATACCAAGAACCGGTACACGCTTTCGTGCGTCGGAAAGTCGGTGATTTCCATATTGCTGAAGAGATCACACAAGATATATTCCTCAGAGTTTACGAAAAACTCGAAACACTGAAAAACCCGAATACATTTGCCAAATGGCTTTATGTAATTGCGACTCGTCAGTGTTTCGCTTGGTTTGAAAAGAAACGGATTCCGATGGCATCATTAGATGCAATGCCGCCAGAGGAATTAGAAGAACTCGCTTATACGCAATACCGTGCAAAACAACGAGATGAATTCGCGAATGAACAGCAACGCGAAGCCATCAAACGCCTCCTTCAAAAGTTACCGGAGAGTGAACGCACCGTTGTAACGCTTCACTATCTCGATAGTATGACCTGCGAAGACGTTAGCAAGTTTTTGGATGTATCGCCGAACACCGTCAAGAGTCGACTCCACCGCGCCCGCAAGCGGTTGAAGAAGGAAGAACCTGCAATTCGCGAAATTTGGACAGGTTCCAAAGGAGAATTTATTATGTCTGCTAAATTGGATGATATTCGTGGTAAGCTCGATACATATAGAGAACAGATGAAATCTGACCCTTCGTCACGGGAAACTATGCTTATGGAAGTCAACAACGAAATTGAAGACGCACTTAAGGTGGAAATTACACCTGAGTTAGTGCATCTCGTTGTTGATGAAATATACCCGTCTATGGGCAGTCTCGGCATGGAAAAACGGATACCTCTACTCCGCAAGTATATGAATGACGTATCAGATGATACAGAACGTTACTGGTCGCATAAGTCGTTAGTACAGAGTCTCGCTTTTCTTAGTCGAAACCGAGAAGCCATTCAGGAACAGACACATCTTTACCGTTGGGCATGTAAGCACTCAGAAAAATATGTGTTGCGGGTTGTTGCCAATTTGAACACTGCTGGATGTTGGAAAGCGGAAGGTCGTATTGATGACTGGATTCAACTCTATAATGAGGCATCTGAGCGTTTAGAGACCCCTGAAGTGAGTCAGTACAGTCGTTGCAGTTTTTTGAGATCCGGAGCAGATATCTTAATATGGAACGACAGGTTAGATGCCACACTTCTTGAAATAGAAAAGTTGGAACGTGCCAATGGTGATCCCGGTTGGCAGAGTTATTTTCGATTCTGGTTGGCTATCAGAGAGAATCGACTTCGGGTGTATAGTAAACAGGAAGATTGGGAACGTTTCGATCAAGTCTGGGCGGATACAAGGACGTTTATCAAAGGAGAAGTAGAAAAACGGGATGCCCATTACCCCGTAAATATGTACGAACTTATTTGTACTGCTCATAATGTCGGTTGTTGTCTGGTATGGGCGAAGAGATATAACGAGGGGAAATGTTTGCTACAACTCTCCATCGATTTGGGAAATTACAACGATTATAATCACTTCATGCTTGCTGTGAGCATCTGGGCATCTGAGAAGGATCGCGAGAAGACTTTACACCATTTGAAGATCGCGCAGGATGCCTATGTGGTTAGGGGCTATAATTATCAGGATAGTTACTACCCATCTTTCCTTGAGACCCCCGAATTTTCGGATGTAAAGGATGATCCAGAGTTTCTGAAGGTTCTCGGACAGAAGTAGGATAATAGGACTTACGCACCCCCTCTTAAAGTCCCCTGATAAGGGGGATTTAGGGGGTTAGAAATACGTCTCTTAAAGTCCCCCTGATAAGGGGGATTTAGGGGGTTTCTTCCATCTGAAATTCCACTTCGTTAGGTTTCGTCCGAATAGAAGGAAAACTTCATGTTAACAGTGCTTATCCGCCGAGAACTCCTCGACAATCTGATGACGTTCCGCTTCGCTGTAGCCGTCCTCATTATGTTGCTGCTTGTGGTCGCCAATACTGCTGTGCTTATCAAGGATTACGAGCGACGGTTAGCAGCCTACAACACTGCTCTCAAAACCGAGGATCGGCGATCGCAGGACTCGAAGACCTATTCGAGTGGAAGATATAATGTTGCGCGTCCACCAAATCCGTTGAGTATTTTCAATGTCGGGTTGGATAAACAACTGGGGAACGAAATTTCGATATCTCACAGTTTTGTGCCGACGCTGTGGGATACTGGAACCTATAAATTGACGAATCCACTTCTCAACCTCTTCACTTCGATTGATATTGTTTTCATCTTTGAGGTCGTTCTGAGTCTAATCGCACTGATTTTCGCCTACGATGCCATTGCAGGGGAACGTGAGCGCGGCACATTGCGTCTGGTCGCAACACATCCAGTGAGTCGCGGTCAAATCCTGCTTGCGAAATACATTAGCGCGATGACCTGCTTGCTTGTGCCGTTACTGATGAGTCTGCTCCTCGCGATAATTTTATTGACAACATCCACCGTTGTTTCTCTGAGTACTGGCGATTTTCTCCGTATCGGTGGGATTATCTTGAGTTCAATTGTCTATCTGTCGGTATTCTATCTCATCGGCATGCTAATTTCGACAGTAACCCGCAGAACCGGCACCGCGCTGATGCTCGCTATGTTTGTCTGGGGGTTTTGGGTGTTGGTGTATCCAAACGCGGTTCTTGCCGCGATTGCCCCGCCTGAGACTTCTCAACCGCGGATGGTATCCGCTTACGAGGAGATTAAACAGATATGGGAAGCATTTGACAGAGAGCGAAAGCAGTTCCTTGCGAATGATGCCTTTCCAGGAGAAGATCCAGATTTTGGTATGGTAGACACAGATCCGAATTGGATATGGGGATCAGGTTACGAATATTTTCATAAAGATTCATCAACACTTAGGTATAGCTACCACGCTGTTTCAAACATTGACAAACTGAGTGAAGCCTCCAAACCTCAGGTCCCGCACGCGCAGAATTATTACCGCCACCTCGGACCACAGATGGTCAACGCCGCAGAACGCACGTGGCTTGTCCGAAAACAGGCACTCGAAACCATCTTCGTTCAACCAGCGATTGTTGATCGCATCCTTTTGAGAGGCTCGCCCGTCGGGATGTACGATGCCGCAACGCAAGCGTGGGTAGGGACAGACCTGCGCGGACTCAGAGATTTTTTTCAAGCGGCGCGAAGGTATCGACGGACCTTGATTGATTATTACTACGATAAGAACGCGTTCGGGGCACAGCAATGGTTTTCTGCCGACAACGGCGCGGTAGATTGGGATAGTTTGCCTCAGTTTTCTTTTCAGAGAAGCGATGTCAAAATAAATGCAGCACGTGCATTTCCAGATATTTGTCTATTGTTGATAATCAACCTCGTCCTATTCATCGGGATATTTTTTATTTTCCAAAGAAGTGAAGTGTAGTATAGCAGTCAGCCATCAGGTCGCTGCGCTTTCAGTAATCAGTTAAAAAACGTATGTAGCGATTGCTCGTATGCTTACTACTGCAAACTGCTGATTAACGATTGCACTCACTCATATAGCACAACCGCTCTTTGCTGAAGGCTGATTGCTGAAAGCCGACAGCCATAAAAATATGATTTGGCATATTACAAAACGTGAACTCTATGATAACCTCAATAGCCTTCGGTTTGCGCTGACAACAGTATTGCTTCTCGGCTTGATGCTGATCAATGCGATTGTGCATCTCCAGGAGCATCCTGTGCGGATGCAGAAATATCACGATGCCGCGACAGAGTCGTTGAATCGCTTAAAATCTCGAACAAATTTGTATCAGATTGCACAAGAGGGCCCCGGATATCTTTACAAAAAACCGTCGTCTCTCCATTTCTGTGCAGGTGGCGGTGAGGACTTTTTGGCTGACAACGTCCACGGCGGATTTTACGCTTGGGCTACCGATGACTTAGCAGGCTTCTGGCAGTTAGATTATATGCCCGCGACGCTCAATCGACAAGACATTCGTCCGGACACTATCAAAATAGATTGGACGTTTGTGATCGGGTACGTCTTGAGTCTCATTGCGATCCTATTCACCTTTGATTCGATTTCTGGCGAACGCGAGCGTGGGACACTCCGTTTGACGTTAGCAAACTCAGTCCCGCGCCATACCGTGTTGATCGGGAAATTTTTAGGCGCGTTGGTCAGTATTAGTGTTCCGTTCGCGCTCGCTGTGTTGATGAATCTGTTGGTAATTTCCACGGCCAGCGATGTGCAACTTGGGACTGATGCATGGAGCCGTTTAGGCATTATTCTTTTTATTGCGCTGCTGTACCTGTGTCTGTTTCTTGCGTTAGGTTTGCTGGTGTCGTCGCGTGTGCGGCAGAGTGCAGCGAGTCTTGTGATACTTCTACTGATGTGGGTCACCTTCGTGGTTTTTACGCCGGGTACGCTTGCCTCTATTGCAAGCGGATTTTCACCATCAATGACTTATGATGAATTCAACGAACGCGCGATACAACTTGTAAATGAACTTAGGGGTGAATACGAGGCTCGTTTGCAAGACATGCATAAGGAACCAGCACAAAAAATGGAGTTCGCGGGTGAATATGTTATCAAAGATGTGACAGAGCGGGAACGTTTGATCCACGAATACTTAACGCAGCAGCATGCCCAAATTCAACTGGCGCGTTCTGTCACTCGCGTCTCACCGGTCGTGCTTGTTCAGCATCTGCTTGAGGTTTTTGCTGGCACTGGGTTTGAACGGCATCAACAATTTGTAGAGAACGTGCAGCGTTACGCCCGTGAATACCGAGAATTTGTCTCAGACATGGATAGAGCAGATCCCGAAAGTCCACATATCATTGGGGTTTATGAGGGTATGTCAAAAAAGCCCGTCACCCCAGAATCAATTCCGATGTTTGAAGATACGCTCAGTCTGAGTCGTGATTTCAACACAGCGGCGATGGATCTGCTGTTGTTAACGCTATTTTTCGTTGTTTTTCTCTCCGGAGCCTTCCTTGCCTTTGTCCGCATTGAAATTTAGCGTGTAGTTTTCAAGTGAACGCGCTGGGTCAGTCTTAAGAAATTTGTAAAGTGTATTTGATGGTAAGGGACAGAGGGTAACCTCTCTGTCCCCGATTTTTTTAAGATAACGCAAGTTGCCATCTTTGTAGCATAATCTTCCAGATTGTGCTCGCGGAGACGCAAAACTTTCAGTTTGTTCCGCAGTGCTGGACATTCCATGAAAACTGGTAATGTCCGATCATCATTTAGAAATGGTATAACTTCCGGATAATCTTGTTAACTGCCAAAAGTGCATCCAAAAACGTGTATAAGTGGTAACCAACGGCTTATTGTGCTTTGAAATTTGATACTTGCTAAACAGTCTCTAAAAAAGACAAATTTATCTGCTTTTTTCACAAAATGCACGTTTTCTACCGCAAAATTGTGTCTTTAACAGCAGGAAAGATATGTTCCGTTCTGAAAGTGGAGAATTCATCTCGGATTCAAATGCATTGGTAACCAACATCAATTAAAAAAGAGGTTTTTGTTTATGATGTATCGATTACACTTCATCGGGTTTCTTCTGCTCGTGACAACATCTCTAATCGGGTGCGGGGTTCTCTTTAATGTCAATCGCAATGTCAATCGCGTCATGAGGCTTGATCCCGTCATTCTCATACAGGATGATCTCCCGACAATGCGACTCATGGAGAATCTCCGCCTTTATGGATTTCCAGAGGAATCATCTATTATCGTAGGATGTGAACAGCGGTGGAATGTAAATCAACTGATTGTTCGATATTATTTATTTCACTCCGAGGACACTGCCCAAAAAGTGTGGAAGAATGCGTGGGGATACCGCGTTGCCCGCCCGGCGAAGTTTCATCCCGAGCTAAATCCCGAGGATGTCATTGGGGATGCGACATGGCGTTACATCCCCAAGAGACAGACGGACAGGATAAACGATACTGAAATTTTGTTCGTGAAAAACAATGTCGCGGTCCTCGTCATGGCAAACGGAGCCACGTCAAATCAACTCCGGTTCACTCGGGACGTTGCCCGAAAGGTTGAATCCAAAATTGAGTCAGTATTGGAGAAAAAATGAAAATACAGATTCTCTCAAGACAGAGTATGCCAGTAAGCATCATCGGTTTTCTGCTGCTCGTGACAATAACCCTAATTGGGTGCGGAATTCTCTTTAATATCAATCGCGTCATGAGACTTGATCCGGTTACTCTCACACAGGACGATCTCCGTATGATGCGACTCACATCGAGTGACCGCCTCCCTGGAAACTCGAAATTATCTATTATCGTAGGATTCGAGCAGCGGTGGAATGAAAGTCAATTGGTTATTCGATATTGGTTATTTGACTCCGCGTACACTGCGAAAAGAGGGGTAGACGCATTGAGTGGCACTATTGCCGCCGAGTTGTACTTTTACCCCGAGCTGAGTCCCGATGCTGTCATCGGAGATGCCACATGGTGCCATCTCAATCAGCACACTGTCAAAATGAGCAGTCCTCTCTTGTTCGTGAAGGACAATGTCGGGGTGCTTGTCATGACAAGCAGGCCATCGTCAAATCAACTCCATTTCGCCCAGAACATTGCCCGAAAGATTGAAGCCAAGATTGCGGCAGTAGTAGAGAAAAAATGAACACGGAGTTCCCAAGAAACTTGATCCGCTTGAAAACGGTCTATCACACTACGTATCCTTTCCTTTAAGACCCACCTACAAAACGCTAAATCTATCTGTTTCCAGAGGTGCCTTCTGACCGCTGCCTGCTCATGGAAACCTATGGCTATCTGTTGACAACTATTCCTCAATTTAAATCCTTTCTCAAAAACACCAGAAGTGATATAATAATATATCAAAAGATATTCAGAACAAAACCATCTGGTGCGCTGTCAGATTTATGAATGCGGTACGATAAGGGACTCTAACAGGCGTGCCGAGTTAAACATTAAGACCTTTTTCAGCGTCTTAATAACATTACAGATACACGTAAAATACACGAGGAGGAACAGAAATTTGCGTTATCAGAAGCCGATCTTTTTGGCGAAACTTGTGAGCCAAAACTTGCTATTCAAAAGCCGGTTATTCATCTGCCTTGTTTTAGTTGCCATTTCCATGCCCGCTGTGGCTGGTGACTGGCCAACGTGGCGGGGTCCAAATCAAGACGGCACCTCTGCTGAAACAGGATTAATATCAACTTGGTCGGTCGAAGGTGAAAACCTGCTCTGGGAAGCAGAATTCATCGGACGTTCCACGCCGATCATTCTTAACGGCAGAGTCTACGTCATGGGGCGTGTCGGCAAAGACATCACCGAACAAGAACGCGTCGCCTGCTTCGACGCAGAAACCGGCGAACTCATTTGGAATTATCAATTTAACGTCTTTCATACGACGATCACCTTCAACCGTGTCGGCTGGACAAACCTCGCTGGCGATCCTGAAACAGGGAATATCTACGCACACGGGGTCCAAGGTCTCTTCTTCTGCTTTGACAAAGATGGCAATATCCTCTGGTCGCGTTCACTCACAGAGGAATACGGACGGATATCCGGCTATGGCGGACGTGTTCATACCCCGATTATCGCTGGCGACCTTGTCGTTATCAGCTATCTTAACTCAGGATGGGGCGCGCAAGCCGCAACACGCCACCGCTACTTCGCTTTCGATAAACACACCGGCGAACTGATCTGGATTTCAACCCCCGGCGGTAGACCGTTAGACACGACTTACTCCACACCCGTCGTCGCGAATATCAACGGACAGCAACTCATCATCGGTGGCAATGCCGATGGCGGCATCTATGCCATGAAACAGAATACCGGTGAGATGGTCTGGGGATTTAAACTCAGTCAGCGCGGTATCAATACATCGATCATCGTTTCAGGCACAAAGGTCTACGCCTCACACGGTGAAGAAAATATAGATAGCACAGCAATGGGACGCGTCGTCTGTATTGACGCAACCGGCACAGGAGATGTTACGAAAACACACGAACTCTGGCGGTATGATGAGGTTAACGTTGGATACACATCTCCTACACTTAATGCCGGACGACTCTATATCGTAGATAACTCCGCGAATCTCTACTCCCTGAACGCTGACACCGGTGAAGTCTATTGGAGCCACAACTTCGGCAAAGTCGGGAAAGGTTCGCCTGTCTGGGCAGATGCAAAACTCTATGTCACGGAAGTCAATGGCGGATTTGCCATCCTTCAACCGAGCGAGAACGCGTGTAAAACGCTTAGTGCCCAAGAGATCCATCGAGCGGAAGAAGATCACTACGTCGAAATCTACGGTTCACCCGCGATTGCTGATGGACGTATCTATTTCACGACAGAAGAACGCCTTTACTGTATCGGGGGAAGTAAACAATGAGAATTCCTATTTCAATGTCCGCTATACTGATTGTCTGTGTACTCGTCGCGGGTTGTGCCAGCAAAGAGATGGCACCAGAACCAGTGAAGATGTCAACTGCCCCCGCCGTCTCGCTTCTGGTTACACCTGCCGAAAAACTCACATCCGGTAATCCCATTGAATTCAGTGTCATCGGGTTCGATGCAAACGGCAAACAGACAAGCGCGATCGGTGCCATAGAATGGATGAAAACTGGATTAACAGGAACACTCCAAGACAACACATTCACACCCGATAAAAGTGCAGGGGCACATGCTGGCACAGTCACAGCACAATCCGGTGATATGAAAGCGACGGCTCGCGTCCGTGTTATTCCATCACTCCCGTGGTCAGAAGATTTTGAGGCGATTGAACTTGAAAAGATACCCACACACTGGATTGGCGCGACCGGCAAATTCTTTGTGCGTGAGATGGATGGCAATAAAATCCTTGTCAAACCACCTGCCCAACGCGGCTTAGACCGCTCTAATGTCTACATCGGTCCTGCCACAATGCAGAACTATCAGATTCAAGTTGACCTACTCGGCACAAGAAATAAGCGTAGACTTCCAGATATGGGACTCATTGCGAACCGATACACTTTGGATATGCAAGGTAGACACCAACGCCTGCAAATCCGTTCATGGGCATCAGACTTACGGATGGCAAAGACAATCGACTTCGCTTGGGAAACGGATGTCTGGTACACCATGAAGATGATGGTAGAGATTATGGACGATAAAGCGATAATCCGTGGAAAGGTCTGGCGAACCGGCGAATCTGAACCGGAAGCATGGACAATCACCGCTGAAGACCCACTGCCGAATCGCGAAGGCAGCCCCGGTATCTACGGCTATTCCCCAGCGAATATCCATTATGATAATCTAAAAGTCTGGTAGCTCTTTATACGAACACCACGCATAATATCAAAACAAAGGAGCCGTTCAATTGAAACCTCTTTGGAAATCACGATTTATCTACATTATAAAACTCACAGTGCTTTTTGCTTTTGCGGCATCTATCGCTTCAGCAGCAGAAGAGTTCGCGTTGTGGGGTGGTACCCTTAGCCGGAACATGGTCTCCGACGAAAAAAATATCCCCGCAAGTTGGGACATCGAAACCGGTGAAAATATCAAATGGACCGCAGAACTCGGTTCACAAAGTTACGCCGGACCCCTCATTATCGGTGGAAAAGTCTTCGTAGGAACGAATAACAAAGCACTCTACAACCCGAAACTCACCGGCGACCGCGGAAATCTCATGGCATTTCGCGAATCCGATGGCAAATTTCTGTGGCAATCGACCCACACCAAACTCCCCGCAGGCAGGGTTAACGACTGGCCCCTGCAAGGGATTTGCTCCACACCCTTTATTGAAGGCGATCGGCTCTACTATATCTCTAACCGTTGCGAAGTCGTCTGTGTTGATACTGAAGGCTTCCTTGACGGTGAAAACGACGGTCCCTTTACCGCAGAAACCGAAACAAGCGAGATTGATGGAGACATCATCTGGAGCTACGATATGATGGATGAGTTGGATGTCTTTCCGCATAATCTCGCCACCTGTTCACCTCTCGTAGTCGGCGATCTACTCTTCTTGGAAACGAGTAACGGTGTTGATGAAGGGCATATCCACATCCCTTCACCCGATGCACCGTCTTTCATCGCTTTGAACAAAAACACCGGTGAACTCGTCTGGGAAGATGCCTCCCCCGGCGAAAATATACTGCACGGGCAGTGGTCAAACCCCGCTTATGGCGTTATTAATGGCGTGCCGCAGGTTATCATCCCCGGCGGTGACGGCTGGGTCTATGCGTTTGCACCAGAAACCGGCGACATTATTTGGAAATTTGATTGTAACCCGAAAGAGTCGGTTTGGGAACTCGGCGGACGCGGCACACGCAACAACATCATCTCAACGCCTGTCGTTTACGACGATAAGGTCTTTATTGCTGTCGGACAAGACCCAGAGCACGGTGAAGGCGTAGGACACCTCTGGTGCATCGATGCCTCACAAACTGGTGATGTTACCAAAACCGCAGGGATATGGCACTTCGGCGATGAACAGTTCAATCGCACGATGTCTACCGTAGCCATTGCCGATGGACTTCTCTACATCTCAGACCTGAGCGGATTTCTCTACTGTTTGGATGTCAACACGGGGGACCTCTACTGGAAATACGACACCTTTGCCGCTATTTGGGGTTCACCCTATGTTGTAGACGGCAAGGTCTACCTCGGTGACGAGGATGGCGATGTGGTAATCCTAAAAGCAGGCAAAACTGAAGAAGTATTGTTTGAAACCAACATGGGTAGCGCGGTTTATACGACTCCCGTGGCAGCAGATGGCGTGCTTTACATCGTAACCCGCAATACGCTGGTCGCAATTTCGGAATAGGAGACTGCCGAATACCAGAATCATTTGGAATCTATCGCATATCTTGAAAGGTACTATCACATGGCGTATAGCAACTTTACGTTAGAAACAGTACGGAAAGCATTTGACATAGAGGAAGTTGATATCGCCGGACTTTTCTCTGATAGTGAACCGATGGCTCCGAGCGAACTGCTTACCGCTGTGTTGGAGCGAAATATACCATTAGCCACGGCTATCGGCACCGAGAAAGCAAAATCAGAGATGATTGTTTCTGACGTTCTTGTTGAACTTCGCGAACAGTTAAATCTAAGCATCAGTCTCTTTTCTGGCATTGATTTCAATGTTGATAACGAGAGTGGACTGATAGGTGTGTGTGATTTTCTGATTAGCCTGTCCCCAGTCCAATTTGTGTTGGAAGCACCTGTGATTGTTCTGGTTGAAGCCAAGAAAGATGACTTGGAAGTCGGGCTCGGACAGTGTGTTGCCGAGATGATCGCTGCACAATACTTTAACGCTGAGAAAGAAAATGACGTTCCGCGCATCTATGGTGCTATCACCTCCGGTAGAGAGTGGCGATTTCTCAAATTAGAGGGTAAAAAACTCTACATTGACATGGCAGTCTACCAAATCTCGCAGTGTGACAAAATCCTTGGTATCCTCGCAAGCATGGTAAAACAAAAAGCCTAAGCGCGATTTTTTTTAGGAGACTCCAAAAATGAAAGCGTTGCAAGTACCAGAGTTTTCGACCTACGAAGAAGAAGCCGCTTTTTGGGATAATCTTGACACCGCCGATTTTATGGAAGATGATGGAGAATGGTTTCGTTTCGAGACCAATCAAGCGGTTCGTGTCGCAATCCTTCCCGAAATTGCTGAAGAACTTATAAAAAAAGCGCGCGCGCAAGGTGTGTCAATTGAGACCTTGGTGAATATTGTTTTGGTTGAGCATGTTAAGGAATCAGTTGATCACGTTGATTAGTTAAATTTGAAAGTGCCAAGTAAATGGTGCTTTGTAGAAAGTTTTCATACACATGAACCTTACCCGAAAAATTGCTGAAACCCAGAAAGCACTCGATGCCCATGTCCGAGAAATCGTCAAATGGCACTTCAGTCCAAAGACCGGATGCCCTTTCTGGCTGGAGTTCGCAGAGAACCTTGACTTTGACCCGCGAAAAGAGATCGGTGGCTATGCAGATCTCAAATGCCTTGGACATTTTGAAGACGAATGGCTCCGCGGCGGTCCCGTCCGACGCTGGGTGCCAAAGGCTTACGCCGATGAACCGATTTATGTCTTTGAAACCGGTGGCTCAACAGGTGTCCCCAAGTCAAGAATCAGCATCCGTGACTTCCACATTGATTACGAAATATTCAGCGAGACGCTTTCCGATGAAAGTTTCCCACCCGGTAGCGATTGGCTCATGTTAGGGCCAACCGGACCGCGCCGATTACGACTCGCCGTTGAGCATCTCGCCCAACATCGCGGCGGTATCTGTTTCCACGTCGATCTCGACCCGCGCTGGGTGAACCAACTCGTCCGTTATGGGAAAAATGAGGAGTTGGACGCCTATAAAAACCATGTCATCTCGCAAGCACTCAACGTACTGCGCGCCCACGAAAACGTCCAATGTCTCTTTACGACCCCGAAGCTGCTGGAAGCGTTGTGTGAAAAGATTTCGTTGCCAAAAGCCGGTATCAAAGGGATTTTCTGTGGTGGTACCGAGATGGACGCACAGTTCCACCGCTTTGCCCGTGAGGAACTCGTTCCGGGCATCGACTTTATCCCGACCTACGGCAATACGCTCATGGGGTTAGCCGCTTGTAAACCTTTTGATCCATCAGATAACTACGCGATTATCTACTATCCACCGCATCCACGCGCTGTCATTGAACTCGTTAACCCAGAAAACCCAGAGGAAACTGTCGATTACGGCGAAACCGGGCGCGTTATGCTCACAACCCTAACAAAAGAATTTTTTGTACCACGTTTCCTTGAACGCGACGAAGCCGAACGCGCTGAACCGATCCCAGAATACCCTTGGGACGGCGTTGAAAACCTCCGCCTCCTCACGGAACTTCAAGAGAGCGTCGTCGTAGGCGTTTACTAATCATTTCTGTTGCGTAAAAGCAATGTGAAAGTATAATGGTCTACCTTGAGAAAAATTGAAACGGAGACGACAAATATGGAAGCAATTCAGACTGTTGAAATTCAAGACCCAGTCTACGAAGAAACCTATACCGCCCACATCCAAAAAAACGGTGCCGCGTGGATAGGATGGATACCAGAAGTTCCCGAAGTAGAATGCGAAGAGAACACGAGGGAAGCATTGCTAAAAACTCTTGTCAAAGACCTACATGAAGCCTTAGAGGCTGAACAGGAAGCGTGGGAAAAACAGTTTGAGGCGGACGTGAAAGCGGGACATCTGGATTATCTCTCTGAAAAAGCCCTTAAGAAT
>JAAXHI010000376.1:0-3078 GCA_012270875.1 Candidatus Poribacteria bacterium
GATACAAAAGAAAACCTCTGGATGAGCCGAGATGGTATGGACAAGGAAGACAGCGGTATTCGTCGATACAATGGTAAAAAACTGACAATTTTTCCACAAAGTGAAGCACTTCCAATGAATAGCGTTGACAACATCATGCAGGATAGCAGCGGCAACCTCTGGTTTACCGGTGTTAAGAACCTGCCGCCGACGTTAAACGAAACTGAGGAAAGTGTCAGCATGGTTTACAATGTCGTCAATGCGGGAGTCAGCGTCTATAACGGTGAGAAGTTTCAAAACTTTGATACGGACGACGGTCTACCGAGTAACCGCGTCTGGTCGGTATTTGAGGGCAGCAGCGGCAAACTCTGGTTCGCTACGGATGCTGGTGTCGCAGTCGGGGTTTATCGACCCTCTGAAAAATAGCTGTCGGCTGCCCGTAAAAAAAGAAACGATTCTAAACGTTTGCGTTTTTGCTAATTGCTGATTGCTGACTGCTACTAAAGGAGACAAAACAGATGAAAAAGATTTTTCAATACATCACTTATTTTTCAATAATAACTCTTTTTGGAATTTCTTTCCTGTTCACCGGTTGTGTAAAAAAGGAGATTACTCGCATAGCGGATTGGCAAACCCATTTCACGGATGTCTACTTTGCCGATGCCAAACACGGATGGGTTGTCGGCCATCACGGATGGATCCTTCATACTACTGACGGCGGTGTGAGTTGGGAAAAACAGACGGTGAACACGCATGAGGATTTCAAAGCCGTCTACTTCACAAATCTCCGTAACGGCTGGGCAGTTGGCGACAAAGGGTTAATTGCTATTACTGATGACGGTGGACGGCACTGGACCCTACAAAGGAATCAAGCACACACACTGCTTATGGATGTCTTTTTCCTCAACTCAAAGACCGGTTGGATTGCTGGACAGGATGGATTGTTGCACACAAAAAATGGTGGAAAAACGTGGAACCATCAGGAAGCAAGCGCATTCGGACTCGGTGGCATCCATTTTGTAGACAAGCACCGCGGGTGGACCGTCGGAGATTACGACAGAATCCTCGTCACTTCAGACGATAGTCAGACCTGGCGTAGACAGAATGAACTTGTGAGAACCGAACACGATACATCGGAGGTTTGCAACCTCCATACAGTATTTTTTGCGACACCTTATAAGGGGTGGAGTGGTGGCACAGATGGCACCATTTTCCACACAACTAACGGTGGGACAGAATGGCAGACCCAATACAGTCGGCTTCCAATGATTTACGGACATATCCGCCCAACTGTCCATGACTTCCATTTCATCAACGACAACTACGGCGCGGCGGTTGCACAGGGTGGGTTCATCATCCGAACCGAAGATGGCGGGGAGAACTGGAAATTAACAGAAAACCAGACCAAAAACGACCTGATGGGTGTTCATTTTGCAACCTCTAAAGAAGCATGGGCAGTCGGTTGGAACGGCACGCTCCTACACTCGACAGACGGCGGGGTAACATGGAACGTGAGAAGTGGCACCACAGCCGATGACCTGCAAAGTGTCGCGTTTGCGGATGCAGACCGTGCGGTTGCTGTCGGAGAGAAGGGCACAATCGCAACGAGTGACGACAGTGGTAAGACTTGGACGAATATTGAGATGGACACTTGGCACCGCATCCGGAATCTATCTTTCGCCACGGACAAAGAAGGCTGGGCGGTTGGCGATGGCGGACTCATCCTCCACACAACCGATGCAGGTCAGACGTGGGAACGGCAAACCAGTGGATGGTGGTACACGCTCAATGCCCTCCATTTCATCAATCCGAAAAAGGGCTGGATCGTTGGAGATTTGGGGACTGTGCTCCATACAACAGATGGTGGTGAAACATGGGTCCAACAAGCACCACGCTACTTCCACGAAATGATTAAAGGCATCTTTTTCCTCAATGAGACAGAGGGTTGGGTCGTCGGTTGGCCCGGTATCGTCTTTCATACCGAAGACGGTGGGTTGACGTGGAAACGACAGAACAGCAACAGTTACAACGAACTCTACGCTGCTTACTTCATCGATCGGCATATCGGCTGGGTCGTTGGGCAATTCGGTGAGATTCTACATACCCTCGATGGTGGAAAAACGTGGAAATTCCAACGAAGTGGGACGCAGGCAAATCTGAACAAAGTTTACTTTGCCGATGCAAATCACGGGCTAATTGTGGGGGACGAAGGGGTCATTTTGACCACTATCAACGGTGGGATGACATGGGAATCACAGAAAAGCGGCACGTCCAACGATCTCTATAGTTTCTCACTCTCTCCCGATGGTATTCTCGCTGTGGGTGAAGGCGGCATTGCGATGCGCTACTTTGTGGACACGGAGCAGTTCATTGTCGAGTTGCCGCCTGCTGCAGAAGAAATGGAAACCGATGAAAAACCGATTGAACCGATTGAATATCACTGGGAAATCGTCCGACAAGGGAGTTGGCAAGCCAAATTCACCGATACCTATTTCCTGTCTGCACAGGAAGGGTGGACAGTCGGTGACGGCGGTACCATTTTACGGACTACAGATGGTGGCACAACATGGCAGCCGCAACAGAGCAGCGTGACCGAAGAATTACAACGGATTGTCTTCATCGATAAAAAACACGGCTGGATTACCGGTCAAGGTGTCCTGCTGCGAACTGAAAACGGAGGCGAGACGTGGCAGGTTATCCGTGATGGGTTGAAAAACCTCCGCGACATTCGGGCAATACATTTCATCAACCCGAAAGAGGGATGGCTCGGTGTTGATAGAGGGCAAATCCTACGGACAAGCAATGGTGGCAAAACTTGGACGCTTCAACAAACAGGAACAACCCAGCAACCGATTACGCACCTGCATTTTATCAACAGTCAAGAAGGATGGGCAGTCGCACCCCAACGACGAACTGGTGGATTTATTCTACACACGGTTGACGGCGGTGATTATTGGCAAATCCAAACCACAACCCATCAGCGTTGCATCGGTGTCCATTTTCTAAATGCCAAGTCAGGTTGGGTGGTCATGGAAGACGGAACCTCACTTCTTACCACAGATGGTGGAGAGAATTGGAAACGAGACTTGGAAACAGAAC
>JAAXHI010000376.1:3107-17572 GCA_012270875.1 Candidatus Poribacteria bacterium
GACCCAAAACCAAGGTAAGAGTTGGGAAGCAATGGATTTCTTGCTTGACGCAGGAACCACAGACGGTGAAGCGAAAAGTTGGATAGAAAGAATGGTAGAAGAACGTCCTTTTGGATTCTCAATGCGGATTACCAACGCGCACCTCCTCGGAGATGGACACTGTTGGATAGTCTCCGGTGAACAGATTCATGACAGGGAATCGGCCAGGGCGGATATTGGCGGTTCCAACGAATCAGGAGCATCTACGGGTCAAATTTACGCCACGACAGATGGCGGAAAGACTTGGCAGCATCAACTCGGTGAACAACTTGATAACTTCCGTGATGTGTTGTTTCTCGATGAGCAGAACGGCTGGATCGCCGGCGATAACGGTGTCCTACTATCAACAGAGGACGGTGGAATAAATTGGAAGCGGTTGCGGACCAACACAATGGCCCGCATCGTCGATGTCCACTTCGTCAGTCTTGAGCCAAAATGGGGCTGGGCGATGGAAAGGGATGGAACCCTGCTCTATACGACCGATGGCGATGATTGGTCAACAGACAACAATCAAGAACTTCCACAGCGCGAACTACCTGATCTTCCCCAGCATCAACTACCTCCACTCTCGATAAATGAAGCTGCTTTTGGTAAATTTTCTGAGGGATGGGCAGTCGGTGAGAATGGAGAAATTATCCACAATCTGGACGGCGGTCCGATTTGGCAGCTGCAGCGCACATCAACCGGTAAAAATCTCACAAGTATTGATATGCAATTCGCACCCCTCGGTTGGGCGGTCGGAACCAATGGTGTCATCCAGAGAACTGTTAACGGTGGTGAATACTGGAAGTTCCACGAAACATACGCAGGCTACGACCTTTACGCCGTATCGTTTATTACGAAACGAAAAGGGTGGGCAGTCGGACGCGCCGGGATTATCCTGTCTACCACCGACGGCGGATTTACTTGGGAGTCAAAGTTGAGCGGTATGTCGGAAACGCTTTACGATATTTTGGCACTCTCCGAACAGGAAATCTATGCCGTCGGTGCCGCTGGGACCATCATCCATTCGACAGATGGCGGAGAAACGTGGGAACAAGAGCATACCGGCGTTGACAATCACCTGTATGTCATCACGCGCGTCAAAGACGGTGAGACGCTGTGGGTCGTTGGACAAGGAGGGGTTGTGCTACGTCGTCCGGAACATTAAAGGATACCCTGTTTGAATAGCGTGCGGAGACCCGTGAGATACACAGCGTCTCCGCACGATAGTCTTACTAACGCACCCGGATGATGCGACGACCCGTGAAAATTTGACCAAACATATCCGTTGTACGGACATAAATAACGTGCGTTCCCGCAGGGGCATTCGCTGGAAGTTTCGCTTGCCAGATATGTGTTGACTTTGCAGTTCCGCTAATCACTCGTCCCCTTTGTGGCAGTTCACTGCCTTCTTTCAACTGTGACTTCATCGTTTCTCGAAGGGCACTATACAATCTCCGCTCAAGGTGGTTCGTATCGTCCCGTGCCTTGAGTGCTTTATAGTATGGGTCTTCCTGAGGCGTATAGGTCATCGGCTCCCAGTCCCCAGCTTCTCCCAGACGGATTTCAACCGTTGAGCGTTTGGTGCCGCCAAAAACGTTAACGACGACATCCGTATTGCCAGTTTCTGTCGAGGCAACTTCCCAAGGTACCCAGATGTTCATCTGATAGTCCGCTGGACGACGGGCGGCTTTAAACCGAATTGCGTATTGGTTCCCACTGAATGTGAAGATGCCGTATCCATTCGGTGCGCCATCTCGCATCGTTGTGTGCGGAATACCGACTTCATCAAGCGCGCCCCGCCACCAAGAACCTGATGTGGTTGCATGATTGTGATGATGATGTGCGTCATCCCCATGCCAACCGTGATCCGGTCCAACGAAGTCATCGCGTTGGACGTGCGTGTGTGCTGACAGAGATAACGTATGTGGTCGATCACCGAGTAGATTCATCAATTCCTTCACATCGCGCATCTCGGTCAACGGAATATGAAAGGATACAACAACAAGTTGATCTTTCGGCACAAAAGCAAGGTCGTTCCGAATGAACGTCAACTGCTGTTCCCCGACTTCGCTGGAGTAACGAGGGTTGTCTTCCGCATCCCGGTAAAAGTTCACATTGTCGATGTTGATGAAATGGACAGGTCCCCAATCAAATGAATAGCACGCGGGACCATAAACACGTTCAAATGTTTCATCGGCGTACCGGTCATCCGTAGCAAGAAAGTTCATATCATGGTTACCGTGGACGTTGTACCACGGTATCCCAACGGTAGCCATCACTTCGTTCAGTGGATGGAATAAACTTAAATCGTCGCCTACCAAATCGCCAAGACTGATTCCGAACACCGCATCCGTTCCAATAATTTCTTCAATCACATCGTGTGCTAACCACTCAATCTCTTGCATATTATACGGCTGTGTATCTCCGAAGACGAGTGCCTTGAAAGTGTCCGCTTCCGCCTGTTCAGTAAGCGGAAAATCAATCGACGCTGGTAATGGACCGGTTGGCGCGATACCAGCATACTTCAGTCCTTCTGGTGAACCGTGCGGTTTGTGAATGTAATAAAATTTTGGGAGCCGATTTTCATCAACCGGTGTCATAAACCCACGGGGCTTAATCACAAAGAGAATAGTGTCATCAGTGACCGTGAGCGCGTATTGCCCGTTGGCATCGGTTTGGACAATATCCTGCCCATTAGAGACGCGAACCCCAGGCAGCCCCGCCTCGTTGTCGTCCTTCACCTGATTCCCGTTTGTATCCAGAAATACAGTACCAGTTGCGGTTGAATCCGCTGCGACACTACTTCCAATCCCATAAAAAATCAAGATAACGATTAAAATCGCAAAATTCCATTGTTTGTAAACCATACAATCCTCCTTAGTTATGGTATCATTCCAATCCCCACTCCCGACGGAGTTCCGTTATCGGTTTGTAACTCGCACCTTTGTTATAAAAATTACCGAGCCAACTGCCGTCTTCGCGGAAAAAGAAGCGATTGTCTTTTTCTTCGCGAGCCAGTTGGTACCGCG
Organism: Candidatus Poribacteria bacterium; assembly: GCA_012270875.1. Classification (GTDB taxonomy): domain Bacteria; phylum Poribacteria; class WGA-4E; order WGA-4E; family WGA-3G; genus WGA-3G. The sequence goes on from JAAXHI010000376.1 coordinate 6,161, forward strand.
TATCAATGCTGATACGATACCGGTCAGAGCGGTTTGGTGCACTGCTGTGCATCATGTAAAGCCCAAAAATAATAACATCACCCGGCTGAAAATGCGCTGTTGCCAGTGTGAATCCGAATTTCTCAACCATCTCGCGTGGATCCGTACTGAACACGGCTTCCGTCAAATCGCGATCCATATCGGTCGCACCATAACTCGACTTTAGTTGATCGTGCCGATGTGAACCGAGGCAGATAACGAGCGGTCCATTTTCCAAGCCGATGTCCGTCAACGCGCTCCACATCGTGTACCGGTTCTGCGTGCCGCGCCCAACGTAGACGCTATCGTAATGAAAATGGTTGTGTCCACCCCTTGCCATNNCCGACTTTAACCCACCGTTTTGCGCAATGGCTTGCAATGTCCAATGTGCAGCTTGATCGGCATGCGCCCGCGGATGGAAGCCGCGAATAAAGAGATACCCATCCTCACGCATCTTTTTATGCAACGCACCGAAGTCATCAAGAAGTGAAGAGGAATCCGCTAATTCGACGATCTCCTCACCAAAATGAAAACGATGCTCACCGAATTCAAAGGGTGTTCCCGTTGAGATTTTTTTCGGTTTGTTCAATATCATCATACCTCGATATAGATAACGCCAACCCCAATAAAGCTGACGAAAAACTGAAAACTGGATAGCTCTGCTATAGTATACACTACATATTGTGTTCTATCAAAGGATAATCGTCAATACTTGTTATCAGGAATAACATCCTCCATCGCCATGCCCCAAATTTTTTGCTTTATGCACCCTTTCGATTCCCAAATCGGATCATTAATTATAAAAGCGTGCCACATACCCTTCACGAAAGTCGCGAATTATCACGGGAATGGTTACCCAGTTACGAGTTTCCAGTTTCCTGTTACAAGACCTTTATGATTATAGTGAAGCCTATAAATAAATGGACATCTTTGTAGCATAAACTTCCAGTTTGTGCCAGTCTGAATGCCTATTATAGGTATTCAGACTGTTTGAGAGTACCCAATTAACTATAGGTTTTACTATAAATCATATCCCTCTTTTAGGAGTTTCCAGTTTCCAGTTAACAGTTTCCAGAAAGAGATGTGTAGGGGTATCCGAGGTTGCCTTTTTTACTGGGGACTGGGGACTGATACACTGAAAACTATTAAGGAAGTCTAATATGTTAATGACATTGATTCAAAAAGAGATTATGCATCATGTTCTGAGTGTCCGTTTCGTCGCGCTCCTTGTGATGTGCCTCCTTCTCGTCCCATTGACCCTTTCCATCAATTACCGAAATTATCGCCAAAACTTAGTAGACTACCAAGAAGCCGTTAAACTCGCAAACATTGAAGAAACTACGATGAGCCCCGGGATGCCACTGGATCCAGAACTGGAAGTTTCTAAACTCATCCTCAAACCGACCCCTTTGAGCGTCTTCGCAAATGGGTTAGCAGATACATTGCCGAGTTATCTCGGCATGACGCGCAATGGGATTACACAAGGCGCACCCGCGCTGTCATCCTCTCTCTCCTATCTGTTAGGACATCTCGATTTTCTGTTTGTCGTCGGGACCGTCTTTAGCCTACTCGCTTTGCTGTTTACGTTCGATGCAGTCGCCGGAGAACGTGAAGCGGGCACCCTTCGGATCACTTTAGCGAATTCCCTACCGCGCGACCTATTTTTATGGAGCAAATTGATTGGCGGATACGTGGTGTTCGTCGTTCCGTTCTTGGTATCGTTGCTGTTCGGCTTACTGATGCTTGTCTGGCAAGGCTTCCCGCTCGGCGAACCTGAAATTTTTCCGAGAGTCCTCGGTTTATCCGTCATCTCGTTGCTCTACATCGGTGTCTTTTTTGCCATCGGCACAGTGATTTCTACCTACTTGGACAATTCCAAAACGGCACTCATCGTCGCCTTCACTGTCTGGGTGTTCGCAGTATTGATTACGCCACGCGTTGGGTTCCTCGCTGCCAAATTCATTGCACCAACGCAAACTTCACAGAGCGTCTACATGGAAAAAACAGCCATGCGAGACGATTTCAACGTAGCACTCAAAGAGGAACAAGATAAAATGATCAAGGAAATCCCGCCAAATGAGAAAGGGCACATACACATAAGCGGAGAGATGTCTAAAAAAATTAATGAACGTATGAAACCTTTTGAAGAGGAATATAGATCGAAATTCCAGAGCCATGCTAATAAATTGGATCGGGATTATAAACGTGAGACAGAACGGCAAGAACAGGTCGGACAGATGCTTTCTCGACTCACACCGACATCTTCCTTAATTTACATCACTACCAACCTGACACAGACCGGAAAAGCAAAAAGAAGCACCTATTTTCAAACCGGTGATCGCTATTATGAGATGCTCTATACAGATTTGTTCAGTAAAATTATAGATTATACGTATAGCAGACAACACAACCCCGTCCAAATTACACAACCACCATCTGTGGAGATAACAACTTTAGGAGAAACACTCCGTCAATCGGCGGTAGATGTGATGCTGCTCTGTTTCTTTGCAGTCATATTGACAACCGTAGCATTTCTGAAATTCTTCCGGTCCGATATTTGAAGCGAAGGACTACTTTATCGTTTTTCAATCTATGCACCCTTTCTACTTCAAAATCGTATCTTTAATTATAACGTGAGTTTGATAAAAGATTTAGCAAACTTCCAGCAGTAGAATCTTGATTTACTGTAAAGTTAATTATGGGTTTTACTATAATTTCACACTAAAAAAGGAGCAAAACGTGAAACATGTTGTTCTAACTACACTACTTTTACTCGTTTTTGGAATTGCAATTGTTGGGTGTAGCACAATAGTGAATCCTGAAATGAGGAGCGAACTGGGTACCGAGTCTTCGATAGAAAAACATACGGGTCCCCAAACGGTTGAAGCCCTTATGGAAGCGTTTGATGCGAGATACAGTTCCCGTGCAGTAAACACAAAGTGGGCAACGACTTCGGAGACTCCGTATGACAAGAAACGCTACCTTGAATTTACACTGATAGATATGGATGCCAAATATCCACGTGAAAAATGGCTTCAGATGTTTCTCAATAAAGGGATTACGATAGAGAGTTTCGAGGCTTATAATGAATACCTCAACGTCCGCTCGGATCTGATCTTGAAAGAATTCCACACCAAAGATGATTGGGAAACTGTTAAAGCGGCGTATATTGACACCCAACTCCAGAAGTATCAAGATAAGCAAGTCAATCCAGCAGCAGAAGATTGGGTTGTATTAGGTGAAAACAGATTACCTGTTATTCCGGGCAGAATGTATGTACAAAAAACTGAAGCAGGGTCCCGCATTTGGCATGCGGCACGTTCCACATCAAAATCGTGGGACGGAAACATAGAGACCCACTCGGTTAAGGGTCCTGAACTTTCTGAGAAACAGAAGTCTGATCTCTTGAATAACGGGGTGGAACCGATAGGATGGGAAGTTGTGTATTTGGATGAAAAGGGTAACTACACCCCCCAAGACAGATGAGATATTACGCTTACTATTTATCGAACTCACGTTTAATTATCAAATCTTCGGTTCTAAAACCTCTGCCTTTAGGCGGGGGATACAGAACCGCCCTATTGAATTAGACCATAGCGTTTTTGAAAAAAAGTGAAAAAATGTTGACAAATTTTGTAGGTTTTGCTATAGTATTCTTACCAGTTGGCAGACATGACAAGCGTAATCGCAAGATTACGTGTCTGCCACCCACTTGTCAGGGGTTAAAGGCTGGTAACTGGGAAACAATGCGAACTTACAAACTGAACATCCCTCACACTGAACAGTTAGACGCTCTCAATGCTGCGGCTGCGTCTGTTTGGAATGAGTGTTTGACGCTGAAAACCGTTTGGGATTATGCACATGGTTACCAAACAGGTGGACGCATTGACACGCAATGTGAGTTGTGGATGGACAAACAGTTCTCAAAGTCCCAACCTCTACATTCACAAAGTATCCAAGTCGTGAGGGAACGCTATTTCAAGTGCAGGAAAGCCTATCGTGCGTTGCGTAGGAATGGCAATACAACCGCCAAGCCCCCGCATAAAACGAAACGCTTTCAAACAACGACTTGGAAAAAGTCTGCGATCCGATTCAAAGCAGCGAGTTGCGGTCATGTGGTTGTGCTTTCCAACGGTAGGGGCAACCGACCTCTACAGATACCGCTTCCAAAGTCGTTTAAGCTTTCTATTGTTTGTGATATTGCTGTTGTCAACCTTGTCTATACACATGGAAAGTATGAACTGCATTTCGTCTATAACACCGAGAAACCGGAGGCATCCAAAGCAGATGGCGTTGTGGGTGTTGATATTGGTGAGATACACCCGATTGTGAGCCATGACGGGCATAACACACTGATTTTCAATGGGCGGTATATCCGAAGCCTATACCGATTGAGAAACAAAGTGATTGCCTCCTTTGGTAAAAAGATTGATAGGTGTAAACGCCACTCTAAACGCTGGTGGTATCTCGTTAGACGTAAGTGGAAACGTATCCGAAAGATTGACGATCAAATCAAGGATGCCCTCCATCAACACACCACAAAGTTTGTAAAACACTGCTCCGAGTCGGATATCGGCACGATTGCTATTGGTGACCTGACGGGTATCCGAGACAATATCAACTATGGTAAGCGTACGAATCAGAAACTTCATCAGTGGGCTTTCGGTAAGGTAACCGAACTGATAACCTACAAAACCAAAGCACTCGGTATAAAGGTTGCATTGGTAGATGAAGCGTATACCTCACAGACTTGCCCAAAATGTGGCAATCGAAAGAAACCTACAACCCGCAACTATACCTGCCCTTGTGGTTTCCAATATCACCGCGACGGTGTAGGTGCGATAAACATTCGTCAAAAGTATCTGGGACACTTCGGTGTCCGAGTAGTGGCGGACACGGATAACCAAGCCGTGAAAATGACACCGCCCGTTGGATTTCGTCTCGAAGTCAAACGTTGCTCCGCCTGAGCGGAGAATGTTCCCACGAGGAACAAAAGAATCACCCTTGCTTTAGCTGGGTGAGTATGTCAAGGGTTTCATTTTACTGTTGTGTTTGGTATACTCTCCGGTAAGAAAGTAACCTGATATTGAGAGAACTTGTCTACGCATCGCTGTGTCAGCCTAAACTCGACGAAATACATGGAGTATTCTGATGGAAAAAGAAAACGATGCTCAACTGATTCGTAGCATTTTATCAGGCAACGATGAAGCATTTAGTGTTTTAGTCCGAAAACACCAAAAGCGTATCCATGCCCTCGCGTGGCGGAAGGTCGGCGACTTTCACATCGCTGAAGAGATTACCCAAGACACTTTCCTACAGGTCTACAAGAACCTCGCGCAGCTAAAAAATCCGAACCAGTTTGCAGGATGGATTTATGTGATTGCGAACCGACTCTGCCTTAAATGGCTCCAAAAAAATGAATCCGTAATGCAATCACTGGAAGATACGCCCGCGGAAGAAATCGAGAAACTCTCTTATACGCATCACGTATCTGACCAACGGCGGACAGAGATTACCGAGGATCGCCAAGAACTTGTCAAAAAACTTCTGGCGCAGCTACCGGAGAGCGAGCGCACGGTAGTGACACTCTTTTACCTCGGAGAAATGACAGCGAAGGAAATTGGAAAATTTTTAGGTGTGTCAGTTAACACAATTAAAAGTCGACTTCGCCGCGGACGCAAGCGTTTGCAAGAACACCGGGCAGAACTATTGGTCCGCGAAACCCTCGGAAGTATCCCATTCCCTGCCCAAGTAACTGAGCGTATTATGCAGGAAGTGGCTAATATGAAACCGACACCGCCTCCGGTTGGTAAACCTTTGCTACCGTGGGCAGCTTTTGGAACTGCTGCCGTTTTAGTTATATTGATGCTCGGTGCGAGCAACGCATACCTTGCCCGTTTTCAGAAGCCGTACAGCTTTGAAGCACAATCCGAACCTACCATTGAGATCATTGACACACCTATCATTCTTGACATTACGGCAAAACCAACGATCCGAAATCAGGTCGGGCGGGCTGCTACTACTGGTGAAAACAGCGGAACCGGCACACAAGTCTCTACAACTACGACAGCATCTGCTACGCTGGAGGATTCCGCCAAGTTTTCGACTTCGCAGTGGACGCAGGGAAGCGCACCCCCAGGCGGGCACGTCCGCGATATCTTCGCTACAGCTGAAGGGACCGTCTATACTGTTACGCCATCAGGAATCTACAGACTCAGAACAGATGCGTCCGCGTGGACACGCATCAACACGGATATTCCAATTGGTGAATCCCTAATGCCGATGACAGAGCATAGTGGCGCACTTTACATAGTTTCCACCGATGAAATATTTACGTCGGGTGATAGCGGTGAAACGTGGCGGACGATAGGTCCGAGACCACAGGGACACGCTGTCGGTCTCATTATCACGGGTGGGGGACACGCACATTCTACGATGTATCTCGCCCTTAGAGATGAAGGGATTTATCGATCTATAGACGGTGGAACACAATGGCACTTATTTAATGACGGATTGGCAAACAAAAGAATTTCTACAGTCGCTGCTGTTGAAAAAACAGTGTTCGCGGGTACGGCGCGCGGGCTTTATCGTCTCAATTCACGCACTTGGCAAAAATTGCCAGTGGAGACATCAAGAGCCATCTATTCCTTGGCAGTGTCTGAGAAGAATCTCTATGTCGGGACAGGTCCCCATCTGTTGGGACTCACACCGATAGAGGTAGAACAAGAGGTGCCAAGAAATAAGTCGCATGCTCTCAAAATTTTTCATTCGGTTGACTTTGGAGCGTCATGGACTGAAATAACACCGAGTGATAAATCTTCTTATGATCGAGTGATACCCTCAGGCATGACGATTTCGGCTACTAATGAAGTGCTTTTAGTCTCAACTGCCGAGCACCAATATCGTTCAACGGATAACGGGCAAACTTGGATAAAACTTTCAGGAGAGACGGACCTGTTCATGATCGATAGTCTTCCAGTTGTGACAGTCAATGAGACGACGTTTTACAGGGCCGGTCTCTTCGGGATTCATCGCACAACTGATGGTGGAGAGCGGTGGCGTCTGCTTATAGATGGAATGGTGGGTACAAGGTTAAAGGATTTAGTCGCGTTCAGCGACAGATTATACGCACATAATGGCTATACGGTATATCAATCAACTGACGAAGGTATATCTTGGAAAAAACTCTCAATTACCGAGGAATTTGCTGGAAAGGTGACTACAATTACAAATCAACCCTCAAAACCGGACACCGCGTATGTCGCTAACTCCTTTGATTCAAAATTGGCAACCGATAACAATAATCTTTATCTTATTTCACCTAAAACTAACAATTTACAAATTTCCCGCGTAGTTACAGATGGCAATATGCCAAGTCTTGTTCAAAGCGTCCCCACTTTTGATGATGAAACACTGTTCCGTAAGTCACGGACACGTGGCGAGAAAGCGAAAGCGACCCACCTATCTGACGAGCATCACGCAATCGTCCGAATCGTCCCACCGTCTATACGGGGGAAGGAGGCGATCACCAGAATGATCGTAGTCTGTAACGATGTGTTCTATGCTGAACACAGACGTACGCTTTTTAAGTGGAGATTTGGTGCCCCGGAGTGGATAAGCACAGGATTAACAGACATGAGCCAAGAATCTTATGACAACGACAGCGCGGATCTCAAATTAGCCGTTTCGGGAGAAACCCTCTATGTCGGCAAACGCGATGGTAAACTTTTTCAGTCGTTTGATGAAGGGAGCAGCTGGAGAGATGTTACGCCGAGCCTACCGCTCCACTTTGCCGATTTCAATGAGATAACCTTTGTCGATTCAACAGTTTACGTCGCAACAGACGAAGGGGTCTTGAGTTCAGAGACCGGCGTACATTGGCGTGTGCTAACCGACAATGAGGGCACGCGTCCCATCATAGACAGGTTCGCTGTGCATGGCTCCACAATCTATGGTGTCGGCGCTATCGGAGCCTATCGCTTGGATACTCGTAACCAATGGAAACAAATCTCTTCAGAAGCACTCGGTGAAACTATTGATCTCGCTATCCTTAACGATAAACTCTATAGTGCCGTCAAAGATCACGGAATATTTCACATCTCGCTTGCAGCAGAATAGATGACATTACATCACGCAGAGCTGGTAGGTTCGGTTTTGCGGCGTACACGCCTGCCCCCCTGATAAGGGGGATCAAGGGGGGTTGCGATCTGCATTCCAACCGAACCGGTTTTTACACAGAAACCTTGAAGGCTTCAAAAACCTCTTGAATCCCGTAGGGATGGCATCTTTGTAGAAAAACGCCACCTCACACACCTAAGCCCCGTAGGGGCGGCATCTACGGAGAATTGGAACAAAATATCGTGGAAAGTCGCTAAATTGACACCTATGGTTCGGTTTTGCGGCGTACACGCCTGCCCCCCTGATAAGGGGGGATCAAGGGGGGTTGCGATCTGCATTCCAACCGAACCGGTTTTTACACAGAAACCTTGAAGGCTTCAAAAACCTCTTGAATCCCGTAGGGATGGTATCCCTATCCGGTAGGTTCGGTTTTGCGGCGTACACGCCCAAATGCGATCTGCATTCCTAACCGAACCGGTTTTTACACAGAAACCTTGAAGGCTTCAAAAACCTCTTGAATCCCGTAGGGATGGTATCTCTGTAGCAGCGCAAATCGTAGAAAGACCCAGCCCCGTAGGGGCGGCATCTATTAAAACGTTGCTACAAAATACCGTGAAAAATCCGTAAATTGACTATGGAGGTGAACATATATGACACGTATTGAAAATGAACAGGTTATCGCCGATGATGTGTCCGAACGACCCGTTGAACACACACAGAAACCTCAGTCTATTGAAATAGTGGACCCCGTCTTTGAAGAAACCTACACTGCCCATGTCATAAAAAAGTTTGCTGAATGGCGCGGATGGATTCCGGATGTCCCAGAAGTCGAATGTGAAGGAAAGACCAAAACAGAATTGTTGAAAAACCTCACAGCACGACTTCGTGAAGCCTTAGAGGCTCGCGAGGCAGCTCGGGATAAACAGCTTGAAGAAGACATAAAAGCCGGGAAACTGGATCATCTACGCGAAGAAGCACTCGAAGAGATAAAGGCTGGAAGGGTTATTGATCTATAAGACAACCCGTAAGTTTTGGGATTATTATCAGTGTTGATAGTACAAAGTTTCGTGCCTCACCCGTAATAACAGGCAAAGCACGAGAAACTTTCTAATTCTTACAGCGCATGGTCTTCGGGACGGACACCCTTCGTAAAAGTACCGAAACCGAAGAACGTCGGTTCATAATCGCCGACATAATCGACAACACTCTTATCAGGAATTGCGTCCTCCATCCCCATACACCAATAACAACCATTGACGAGAAGACGACGAAGTCCTTCGCTCTCCAGATCGACAGAGGCACCCATCGTCGTATTCAAGACGCGTGAGGTGTTGCCCTCATCGCCGGTATAGGTTTTAATCCACACCATCGGCATCGTGACAGTATCCGGTTTTGGCGCATCCGTCGGCTCCATACCGACCAATACCTGTCCGTGGACCAGCACTTGAGAATCACCCGTCAAATCATTAATGCCGTAGACATCGGACGGACCCCAAACATCGTCAACACCTTTGAGGATCGGGTGGTCCTGCATCGCTGCATCAATGACACCGCGCGCACTCTCTTTGCCGTGATGTCCATGGTGGTTAACCCACGTCTCGCCGAGCACCTGCCTGCCGTAACCGCCTTCAAAATCTTTGCTGTTGAAACTATACTTTGCATACGGACTCTCAAGGTCGCGACTATAACTGAAAGCGTGCGTCGCTGTACGAAGTCCCATCACAGGCTTACCAGCATTCGTATAGTCAACGACATATTTCATCTGTTCATCGGGCAGTTCGCGAAAACGTGTGAACAGCACCATCATATCCGCTGATGCTAAGTGGTGAAGTCCCGGAATATTCGTCTGCACCTCCGGATCGATTTCACCTGTTTCAGAATTAATCGCAAACAGCACCGTACATTTAAAACCGTGGTGTGTGGCTAATACCTTCCCCAACATCGGTAACGCTTCTTCAGAGCGATACTCTTCATCACCACTAACAAGGACAATATGTTTACCTTTCCCGGGACCTGTGTCCCCTTCGTAAACAACCCATTCGTTATTCATCAAAAATTTTACTCCATCCATAAAATAAGATTTTGCATAAGTATAGCACATTTTCCTGCGAAAGTCACGTTGAATCTGTTTACAGAAACCGACGTTCTGTACGCATAACGAAAAAACTTTGACAAATATCGGGAATTACCATAAAATTAAAAGACAGGTTTAAAAACACTACCCCGAACAAATCGGCAACCTGCAGGAGAATTCGTCCATGCACTTAACCCCTCAGCAGCGAGACCACTACAAAGAGCAAGGTTTTGTAGTCGTACCCAATCTCTTTGACGCAGCCACAGCCACATCAATGCTTGAGCATTATATGAAACGCCGAGCAGAAGGTCCAAAACCCGGCGACTCCGGCGGCACAACCGATCACGCCGACGATCCAAATCATCAATTTCCGCGCATGATTAATATGCATAACTGGGATGAACGCACCCAAGAATGGGCAGCAGATACCAACCTCCTGAGTGCTACGGAACAACTGATGGACGATACGCCGGTACTCCTACAAACAATGATCTACTTCAAACCACCCGGCGCGCGAGGTCAGGCACTACACCAAGATGAACAGTATATCACCATAAACCCACTCATCGGCGTTTGGGTCGCATTGGATACATCGGACGAAGCCGTTGGACGCATGGTGCTTATCCCACGTTCCCATCAACACGGATTGTTCGCTGTTGAAGCGGCGAATACTGCTATCTCTTTCACAAACGTCCAAGCCGTTAAACCAGAAAACGCTAAAGAATTGGGAATCGACATGTCACCCGGTGATGCACTTTTCTTTCATGGCAAAGTTATTCACGGCTCTTACATGAATAAGACCCGCGACCGTTGGCGACGGAGTTTTATATGCCATTACAAGGGCAAAAATTCACAACAGTTTCAGCCAGCCGAAGGCACACACGTCTCACACTTGAAAAAATAGTTTGTTCACGCCGAAACGACTTACGCATTTCCTCTTAAAGTCCCCTTGATAAGTGGCGGGGAATGCCCATAAGGAAACCTTCATACCGTTGATTCTGATTCTTTAGGAGTTAAATATAACCCAAGTTTCTACTAACGATTTTTGGACGTTCTAACAGCGTTTCGCTGCCCCTTTCTTCACCCCGTAGGGGTGCTATATCTATAGAAACGGGTATATTCAGATGACCGCACCCCGTAGGGGTGCTATGTGTATAAATAAGTGGCAACTTGCGTTAAATATACCAAATATCGCGCTGCAT
>JAAXHI010000376.1:17640-24867 GCA_012270875.1 Candidatus Poribacteria bacterium
ATCACCGCTGACCCAGGACGCCGCCTCATTGTCGTCTCCGCACCCGGAAAACGACACAGCCAAGACATCAAAGTGACCGATCTGCTTATTGCCGCAGCATCACAACGCCTCGCAGGAAAACTCGACGCATCGGAATGCGCTGAAGTCGTCGAACGGTACCGAAGTATCGCTGCTGAATTAGGACTCCCCGCGAAGGTCATTGAACCCATCGCCAGCGACTTAACGGAACGGCTGCAGAACACCACAACCGATGCCGACCTCTACATGGATACAATGAAGGCAGGTGGCGAAGATAATTGTGCACGGCTCGTCGCACAAGTACTACAAGCACGCGGGGTTGATGCCCACTATGTAAATCCGAAGGACGCAGGGTTATTGCTCTCCGATGAACCCGGCAATGCCCAAGTCTTACCGGAAGCGTATAACCGCCTACGGACGCTGCAAGAACGGCAGGGCATCACTATCTTCCCCGGTTTCTTCGGTTACTCGAAGCAAGGCAATATTGTCACCTTTTCACGTGGCGGTTCAGATATCACAGGTGCTATCCTCGCGGGTGCTGTTCGGGCGGAGGTATATGAGAATTTTACTGATGTTGACTCCGTGTTCGCGGCGAATCCGTCTATCGTTAAAGATCCCGCACCGATCGCCGAGTTAACCTATCGTGAAATGCGTGAACTCTCTTACGCCGGATTCTCTGTGTTCCACGATGAAGCACTTGAACCCGTCTATCGCGCGCATGTTCCCGTTAACATCCGAAACACGAACAATCCAGACGCAGATGGTACCCGGATCCTCCCGAATCGCACGTCAACAGACATTCCCGTTGTGGGTATCGCTGCAATGGAGGATGTCTGCTGCATATATCTCAGCAAATACCTGATGAACCGTCAAATTGGGTTCGGGCGACGGTTATTACAGATACTGGAAGCCGAAGAGATTTCTTTTGAGCACGTTCCGTCTGGTATAGACAACATGTCGGTCGTTATTCGCGAAGAAAACCTCTCGGTACAGAAAGAAAAACGGGTTATCGAACAGATTCGACAAACACTTGCACCAGAAGATGTCTTCGTCGAACGGAACCTCGCGCTGATTATGGTCGTTGGGGAAGGGATGCGTCATACCGTCGGCATCGCCTCGCGTGCGACAAGCGCGTTAGCTGGAGCGGAGGTCAACATCGAAATGATTAACCAAGGTTCCAACGAAGTGAGTATGATGTTCGGTATAAAATCCGGAGACATGGAACTCGCCGTTCAAGCACTCTATGCCGAATTTTTTGGCTAAAGGAAAACACTATGGAGATAACCGTTCAACCCAAAGAATTAGAAGCAGGAAAACTGACAGATACCCATGTAGAACAAGCCATCAAGGCAATCCGTGTTGATGGTTATGTGATCTTAGAGAACGTCGTTAACCACGAACACCTTGACATTCTTCGCGAACGGATGGACGCAGATTCGCAAATCCTTATTGATGCGGGGAAATGGGGGGGCGCAGGCGGGCTTAAAGGACATCTTCAACAAGGACCGCCACCCTTTGCACCCTACATCTTCAGAGATGTCGTCGCGAACCCCTATGTCATCCAAGTGACAAAGGAGCTGCTCGGGCCAGGGCTTTATAATAACTTCTACAACGGCAATACGAACTGCCCCGGTAGCACAACCCAACCGCTCCATAGAGACGGTGCACATCTGTGGCCAGACCAGAAGGTCGCACACCCAACAACAGAAGTCGTCGTTAATATTTCACCACAAGATACAACAGCGGAAAATGGGAGTGTAGAAATCTGGCCCGGCTCGCATCTTGAAGTCGGTGAACATCATATAGACGAAGAGCAAGAAGAAACTCGCCGTAAAATCTGTCCCCCCATCCGTGGAAGTGCGAAGAAGGGAAGTGTCCTCATTCGAGACATGCGCCTGTGGCATCGCGGTGTCCCTAATCCGTCTGACAAACCGCGCCACATGATAGCACTAATTTACCGCGTCCATTGGCTCAAATCCAACCGACGACTGAAGTATAAAATCGGGTGTGAAGCCGCTTTTGAAAACAGCGAACTCGACCATAACGCAGAGTTCCTTGATTTCGCCAAGCAAAAAATAGACGAGTACGATTATCTCTTCAATCCGAGATTCTGATCGCGGCTGTGAATCGGCAGTCAGTTTGAGAATTGCAGCTTTTTTCGTTGATAGTTTTCAAGAGAAAGCCATCTGCCAAAAAGCAGGAGAAAAACAGTGAGAGAATTTGGAACGCAAGGTCCCGTGAATTCCAAGGATCACTATGTCGTTTCGCGCAGCGAGGAACTTGCTGATTACATTAACCGCGTTAAACACGGACGATACATCGTGCTCTTCGCCCCCCGACAAAGTGGCAAAACCACGTTCTTCCAAGAAGTTCTCAAGACGCTTGCAGACGATGCCAATGTCTATTTCTCGATCCAACTTAATTTTGAAATGTATAAAAATTATACGCCTGGGGCTTTTTACGCAGATCTCCTTGAAGATATTCGCGAGGAAATTGAGGAAGGGCTTGCCTCCCGCAACCTCATACCTTCTCCAGAACTCCTCCAATTTTTGGAGCATACACAAATGACCAGCCACGCCGCAATGCGGCGTTTCTTTCGGCAATTGCCACGTATGCTTATGGACGAACTCTCCACACGCGTACCGCCGCGCCTTGCTCTGCTTATCGACGAATTTGACGGTATCCCACAAACCGCCGTCAGTGATTTTCTGCATACACTCCGCCGGATATACCTCACTGGGCGCGATACCCGTTCCCCATATAGTGTCGGCATTGTCGGCGTTAAGAACATAACGCAATTAAACTATGATTCGTCAATCTCACCTTTCAACATACAAGATGAATTCACATTACCAAACTTCACCGCGGCGCAAGTGCGCGAACTCCTCTCACAGTATACCGACGAAGTCGGACAAACCTTCGCACCGGAAGTAATTGACTTACTTCATAAACAGACCGCGGGGCAACCCTTTCTTGTTAACAGGTGTGCCCAGATTCTTACAGCAGAACTTGACATACCCAAAACCGACACCATTCAGATGCACCACTTCTCACAAGCATATACTGAGTTGATCGAAGAAAGAAATACCAACATTGAGCATCTTATTACAAACATCCGCAGAAACCCGCGCTTTGAAAAAATGCTTATGCGAATCGCTTTTTATGGCAGCAGCATTAACTTCACGCTACATGACGAAATCGTTAGTGAACTCGCCACTTACGGTATCATCGCAAGGGGAGAAGACGGAATGTGCCAGATCCTCAATCCTATCTATCTCCATTGTATCATCCAAGCCTTTAGACCGCTCATCAATGGACTTGAAGACCAATACTTCCCAGAAGAGGGACCCATCGACTTTACAGGATACATCACATCAACCGGACAGATTCAGATGCATACACTCATCAACAACTTCAACGATTTCATCGCACGCGCTGGCTTCAGAATATTACAGGTCCCCGATACACCGAAGGAATTCGTCGGGCAGTACCTGCTTTTCGCCTATCTTGACGAGTTCGTCAAAATTGTACACGCTACAATGCGGTTAGAAGTTCCAACCGGTAGAGGCAGAGCAGATATTATTATCTCACACAACAGACAGCAATACATCATTGAAACAAAAGTATGGCGAAACGAACGACACTATCAGGTAGGAAAGCACCAACTTGCCGCATACCTGAAGTCCGAAGGGGCAACGGAAGGTTACTATATCGTTTTCGATCATCGAGAAAACCCTAAGCCGCAATTAGAAACAGACACCTTGGACGGACTGACGATTCGCAGTTATGTTATTGCTGTTGTGCAAAAACGCCCTTCAGAGGTTCGGTCTGAATCACAGTTCTCTTAATAGAGCGACGGAGGTTACTATGAACGCCAAAAATAACTGGCTTCCCGCTGAGCCTAATCTCGAGACAGTTTGTAAAACGTACAGCGACCCAATTTACGCGCTCTCCCAAGCGGAGATACCCGCTATCATTCTCCGAGATGCATATTCACCGACACAGTGCCAAGGACTTATCAATCGGTTCACAAATATGGGCTTGATGCGCGACGAAGCCGATACCAACTCCCCTGATAAACGCACCCGTATCGACATCGGTACCAGTCTCGGTAACCGTGGCAGCGATAAGGCGAAATTCTTGGCGCACGCCGAGGCAACAGAACATCTCTTTAAATTCCTATTTGACGGGTTTGATGATCCCGTCAACCTCATCTACGATTCGCTTGCTGCACTGTCACCGGGGAAAGAGGTTAAAACCGCACGCGAAGCTGATGGCGCACGCTACGGTCCCGCTATTTTCAGAGTCCACTATGAAACGCATAGTTATAAGCCGCACATTGATCACGTCAAGTACCGCGAGCAGCGCACTAATTATGAAGTCTACCGCTTTGAACACCAGTTTGCAGGGGTGTTATGCGTCCAAAATGCAGACGAAGACGGAAAAGGCACGCAAGCCATCTTACATCGGTGTCTCTGGTCTGAAGGAATTCAACCCCATATCGCTGAGGAAACTTTTGACAGGTATGCCGCTGAGAATGGCGTAGAGAACTATCAGGTCGATCTGCAGCAAGGCGATCTCTACTTCTTCAACACGCGTTGTATCCATGAAGTACCACCTGTACAAGGCACGCGCGCCCGAATCGTCTTGGCGGTTTTCATCGGATATTCTCCCGACGATAACGAGGTGTTCGTCTGGTCCTAAATCTATCTCAAATCTGATCTATATGTAACCCAAGTTGCTATCCAATAGACCTTGGACGTTTAAACATAGATTTTTCAAGGAAGGTTCTCTCTTAATACCCCATAGGGGTATTATGTCTATAGAAAAATGGACATTCAAGGCACTGCACCCCGTAGGGGTGCTATGTAAACAAAAAAGTGGCAACTTAGGTTATATGTAAACGCATCACGGCAGCCAAACACAGGAGAATGTATATCTCATAATGAAAAAAATACTACTTTCGACTTTTTTAGCACTATTTATCTTTTTAAGCACATACCCGCTACACAGTTTTGCCCAAGAACCCTCAACTCTCAATTTACCGCAAAGTGCCAAAGCACGTCTCGGTAAAGGATGGATAAGCGAACTAAAGTATTCGCCAGATGGTACGCGTTTGGCGGTCGCAACCGCTATCGGTATTTGGCTCTATAATACACAGACTTATGAGGAAGTCGCGCTGCTCACGAGACATACAGAGGGCACCAGCAGCATCGTGTTCAGTTCTGATAATACTACACTCGCAAGTGGCAGTTGGGATGGGACCGTCCATCTGTGGAATGTTGCCACAGGTGAACATCAACGGGCATTCACAGGACATACAGACGCTGTTTATAGCGTCGCTTTCGGCACGGATAATCTGACACTTGCCAGTGGCAGTGCTGATGGCACCATTTATTTATGAAATGTCGCCACAGGTGAACAACAACAGACATTCACAGGACATACGGATGCTGTTTATAGCGTCGCTTTCAATGCAACTGGCAGCACACTTGCCAGTGGTAGTGGGGACGGCACTATCCGGCTGTGGAATACTGACTCCGGGGAACAACAGCGGATACTAACCGGGCATACGGATGCTGTCTACAGTGTTGTCTTCAATGCAGCTGGCGGGAACCTCGCAAGCGGGAGCAGAGACGGCTCCATTCGCTTATGGCACGCTACTTTCGGGGTGCTTCAACGTGCGTTGACTGGACATACGGGGGCTGTGCTAAGCGTCGCATTCAGCCCTGATGGGAGTACCCTTGCCAGCGGTAGTGGTGATACGACTATCCGTTTGTGGAATACGACCTCCGGGCAGCATCAGCAGACACTCACTGGACACACGGGGACTGTGTTGAGCATCGCATTCAACGCAAGCGGCGGAACACTGGCGAGTGCCAGTGCAGATGGAACGATCCTCCTGCGGGATGCCGTCTTCGGGGGGGTTAGACAAACACTAACAGGGTATACGGATTATATCGCTAGCGTTGCGTTTCGTCCGGATGGAGAAACGCTCACAAGTGGGAGCGCGGACGGCACTGTACATCTGTGGGATGCTACCTCTGGTGTATTTCAGCAAATCCTGACTGGACATACCGATTGGGTCGGCGAGGTTGTGTTCAGCCCTGATGGGAATACGCTTGTGACTGCAAGTTCAGACACCACTATTCGGCTATGGGACGTTAATTCCGGGCAGCACCAGCAAACACTCACTGGACATACAGATACCGTCAGAGATATTGTGTTCAGCCCTGATGGTGTTACACTCGCAAGTGGGAGCTTGGATGGCACTATTCGCTTATGGAATGCTGCCACAGGTGAACATCAGCGGACACTCGTTACGGATACAGATGCCATCTTAAGCATAGCACTCAGCCCTGATGGGAATACGCTCGCAAGCGGCAACACTGAAGGCACCATTCATCTATGGAATGTTGCCACCGGGCAGCATCAGCAGGCACTTACTGGACATACAGATTATGTCAGAAGCGTTGCGTTCAGTCCTGATGGTGTTACACTCGCAAGTGGGAGCGACGATGGTACTATCCGCCTATGGGATGCCGCCTTCGGCGAGCACAAGCGCACACTCATTGGACATACGAATTATGTCCTTAACATCGCGTTCAGTCCTGATGGGAACACGCTCGCAAGTGGGAGTTTGGATGACACCATCGGCCTGTGGGATACGATCTCTGGTGAACGGATTCAAACACTCACCGGACATACGGATGCTGTCCTAAGCATCGCATTCAGTCCTGATGGGAATACGCTCGCAAGTGGAAGTTTAGACGGCACAGTGCTTTTGTGGAACTTTACGCCGCCTACCAATACTTATGCGACTGTCGGTTTTTCGCCTTCCCCTGTAGCGTCGCCTGCAATCGGTGAGCAACTCACATTCGCACTTACGATTACCGACGGTGGAACTGTCGCAGGTTATCAACTCACCATCCGGTTTGATCCCGCTACCCTCCGTTATCTTGAAAGTACGAATGGGGATTATCTATTATCGGACGCGTTCGCGATACCTGTGCTTGATACAGAAGATCGGGTGACACTTGCAGCAACATCTCTTGCTGGCGAAGCCAGCGGTTCGGGGACACTCGCCACCGTTACGTTTCAGGTTATCGCGCCTAAAGCATCTATGTTGACGCTATCTGATGTGCTCCTCACTGATGGCGCAGGTCGGATTTCCTACGCCCGAGTTAAAACTGGACAAATAACGGAACC
>JAAXHI010000376.1:24906-30110 GCA_012270875.1 Candidatus Poribacteria bacterium
CAGACTGGCGAAAATTTAGCAGATGTCAATGGAGATGGGATTGTCAATATCGTTGACCTCACTTTGGTCGCAGGGGCAATAACCGACACCGCAGGCGCGCCTGCAGCCTGGAGAAGCAATACGACAATTCCGTTCACACGAAGCAATGTACAGCAGTGGCTACGTGAAGCACAACAGGTCGGACTTGCAGACCCAACCTTCCAACGCGGCATTTTGATGCTCCAACAACTCCTCACAGCACTCACGCCGCAAGAGACCGTACTGCTTCCAAACTATCCAAACCCTTTCAATCCAGAGACATGGATACCGTATCAGTTGGCAGCACCTGCAGAGGTTACGCTTACGATCCATACAGCAGACGGAAAACTGGTGCGAACCTTAGCACTCGGACATCAACCCGTAGGTATCTATCATGATCGAACCCGTGCAGCGTATTGGGATGGCAAAAATGAACTCGGTGAACCCGTCGCGAGCAGTGTATATTTCTATACATTAACAGCAGGAGACTTCACAGCAACCCGAAAGATGTTGATTATGAAATAGTTAGGGACTTACGCAGCCCCCACTGCAGGCGGGGTTTGATGAAGTTTAAGAAAATATTTCGGTAATTCTATATTTTCTCCAGGCACGGTAGGTGCGGTTTCCTAACCGCACCGGGATTGTTACGAAATTACCGAATTAAAAAATTAATCTTCAATAACCCCGCCTTCTATGGATGTCTCGTTAATTGTAGGTTTTACTATAAATTTTTGAACTTCATAAAACCCCACCATTTTCAAGCAGTCCCTATCCATTTCTCTTAAAGTCCCCCTGATAAGGGGGATTTAGGGGGTTGAATATAGAAAGTCCCCCTGATAAGGGGGATTTAGGGGGTTAAAAATCAAAAATCTACCATCACGTGCTAAGTTTGCGTCCGTCCTGCTTATAATAACGCATCTGCCAACGCCGTAAAATCTCCTACCGTTACATCAGGTTGGTACGGCGTGTCCTCATACGGCAATTCATAACGATTGACAAACGCACCCTTATAACCGCACGCCCGCGCACCCACAATGTCAAACGAGTTCGCCGACACCATCAGACACGCCTTGACCTCAAGTCCTAACTTGCCCGCAGCACCACGATAGACCGCCGGATGTGGTTTGAACGCACCTACCGATGTAACAGAGATCACATCGTCAAAATCCCACGCAACGCGTTCCCTAACAAGATAGTCCAAAAACGACGGATCCCCATTAGACAACACGACTAACTGATACCGCGATTGCAGCCGCGAAAGCGCAGCCAAAACCTCTGGAAACGGAGAAAGTTCCTGCCAACCCCGCATAAACGCTTGCACCGTATCGGATGCGGCATCAATACCGTTGCGTCTCAGCGTATAGTGCAAAGCGCGCCGCACCGTTTCCAGATAGCCGCTATGCCCAAGCATCATAATCGTGTCCTGATACTGCTCAATGCGCTGCCGGTAACGCCACTGCTCCCAAAATTCATCCGCAGACACATCCGTCGCAGCGTGGGCATCCAGCGATTCAGCGATGAACGGCGTAAGGCTGCCACCTAAATCTAAGATTGTACCGAACAGGTCAAAGGTAAGTGCTTTTGTCTCTGTGAAATTCGCCATAATAGTTATAATAGCCATCAGCCATCAGCCATCAGTTTTAAGAGGTTTTGTCTAATAATCCCTCTTCTTGCTGATAGCCGACAGTCTCCGACGGCTGAAAGCCAATTTGCCAACAGCCGACAGCCATTCTGACAGCCGACAGCCGACAGCCGATAGCCATTCTGCTACCCCAATTCAACCGTCCGTCCCGTCGCCATCGCTTCAAAAGCCGCATCAATAACGCGCATCTGATTCACGCAGCTTTCGGGTGAGATACGGTGCGGTTTACCTGTCCCTACAACTTCGCACATGTGCTCCAATTGCAATGCGAACTGGAAACACGGTTCAAAATCAATGACTTCTCTGCCCTCGCGTGTAGTCATCTCAATATTGACAGCTGAGTTCTCATTGTTCCAGGCTCTATCAATCCTCAGCATACCCCCTAATCCAGCCATTTCGGCGTACTGTCCACCGGCACAATTAAAACCCGTAGAAATATGGGCAACCCGTTCACCGGGGAATACTAACAATAGATAGGAACCATCGTCCACTTCTAAACCGGCTTGAGACATTCCCGATACCCGAATCGGTTCAGCACCGAACATAAATCGCGCATGGTGGATATTATAACACGCCAAATCGTAGATACTGCCACCACCCTTCGCTTTGTTAAACCGCCAATTCGCTTCCGGTTTACGGGTTTCGGGACCGCCGCCACCGCCACCCGTGCAGAAGGTACTCCGCAACACCTTAAACTCGCCGATTGCCCCCGAGTCAATCAATTCCTTCGCCTTGAGGTGCATCGGATGATGCCGAAATTTAAACGCTTCCGCCACGATAACGCCGTTCTCCTGTGCTGCACCGACAAACGCTTCCGCCTCCGCAGCTGTTGATGTGAACGGCTTCTCACACAAGATCGCCTTAACTTGACGGGATTCAGCCAACTGGATACCGACCTCAGCGTGAAACGCACCCCACGTACAGATAACAGCGATGTCCAAATTTTCAGTTTCTAACATCTCGTCTAAAGAGAGATACTGGTTCTCAGGGGCCACGTCAAATCGTTCACCGAATCTGGCTAAGGCGTCTTCCGACACATCACAGATCGCCGCCAATTCAGCACTCGGTGCTTGTTGACACGCATTGCCGTGAGCGTTTGCAATTCCGCCTGTTCCAACAAGTCCTACGCGATAAGTAGTTGACATAATAGTTCCTTTCTCTGTTACGTTGCTGTTAAAGGATAACCGTTTTCAACGATTGCTTTTTTTAGAAACTCAAATTCGTATTGCGGTAACGACGCACCGGGTGCCAGTTCTGCAAAGTCCCTTTTCCAGCGCGCCACTGCATCAGGACGCACGATGATCCGACCTAACGGGATACCTAAAAACGCTTCGAGTGCCTTCAGTATCCGCTCCTGATCCAAAACAAAATCCTCGAAACGGATCTGAATAACATTTTTAGGCATCGGTGTCGCTTGCATGAGTTTATACTGATAGATCCAAGAAATGGCGCGTCTCTCATAGATGTCGTCCGTCTCAGAATACACGACCCCAAAATCTCGAAGATCATCCGTTTTGTGACCACCCCGAATACAATCTCGCGGATCCCGAATCCAGTGGATATACTTCATCTCAGGAAACATCCGGACTATCCACGGATAGACAAGTGTTGTCTCTGGAATCTTCCAACCTTTGTGCGTACCCGGATCCTTCAGGACATCTTCAAGGTAGGTATTGATAAGTCGCTCAAACTCTGGATCAATCGGCATCGTCCAAAGCGGATCAAAATCCCATGAGAGTCCACCTTCCCATTTGACATATTGCGCCATCACTCGGCAGGCATCATACATCGCATGCGGTGGTATCTTATCGCCGGACGGGTTCAGTTGGCTCCCCATGAAAACGCCACTGGCATATAACGTATGCGAAATAGCACGGGTCCCAGAGTGCCCGCGACCTATCACTGTAATCAAATTTTCCATAGTCGTTATGTGTTAAATAGAAATCACCTTGTTTATTTTCGGAAATTAAAGGATAATACATTATAAAGGTTTTGCCGTGCATGCACTTTATCAAAAATCCTTGAATAACACAAGCAAAAAGGAAAAAAATGCGAAATACATTTATAGCAATGTTTGGGTGCCTTCTGTTAATAGCAACACTCGTTGGCTGTGAACGCGTACAAAAGGTAGTCGCACCCGCACCCGTCGTAGAAACAGTTAAAATAGGGTTTCTTGCTTCTGGGAGCCGAGTCACCTTTCCAAACGGTGGTGAAATAGCCGTATCAGAAATTAACGCCAAAGGCGGTCTACTCGGTAGACCTGTTGAATTGGTAACCGAGGTCGGAATTCCTACACCTGAAGCTGCAGTTGAAGCCGCTGCAAAGATGATTCTTACCGATAAGGTTATTGCCCTTGTTGGACCCAACCGTTCCTCACACGCCATTTCGGTAGGGGCACTCGTCCAAGAACATAATTTGCCCATGGTTACTACAACCGCAACGAACCCTGAACTGACGAGTACAAGTGATTTTGTCTTTATGGCAGCCTTCACAGACACCTATCAAGGGGCTGCCATGGCGCGGTTCGCTTCAGACGAACTCGGCTTGACTTCTGTCGCTGTGCTTACCCAAAGCGGAGAAATCTATTCAGAGGGTCTCTCTGAATTCTTTGTTACCAATTTTACCGAGGCTGGTGGCACAATTGCTGCCAGAGAGTTCTATGGAATTGTGGACATAGATTTCACGGAACAATTGACCCGTATCGCAGCGACAACCCCTGAAGCTCTCTTTATTGCCGGGTGGGTCCAACACGCCGGGTTTATAACACAACAAGCGAGAGGCCTCCCGCTCTTGAACGCTGCAGGTGAACCGACGCTCCTTCTCGGCCCTGATACATGGGACAGTCCAATTCTGCTAAACAATGAACAGGCTAACATTGAAGGTGCTTTCTTCAGTGGACATTTTTCCGCCGCGACCGATAGACCGAGTGGAAAAGTCTTTGTGGCAGCCTATCAAGAGGCTTATGGAGAATTGCCATTCGGAGGGCACGCTGTGAGTTATGACGCAACAAAAATCCTCTTAGCAGCTATTGAGAGAGCAGGAAGCTTTGATGGCGAGGCGATCCGGGATCAATTAGCCGCAACGAAAAACTACATCGGCGCAACTGACATCGCAAGTTATGACGAAAACCGTCACCCCATGAAAAGCGTCGTCATCTTCACTATCACAAATGGAGAAAAGCAGCTCTACAAACAAATTGATCCTTAACGCCTGACTGCTGTCCCCGTAGTCCCAGATCCGGTAGATTCAGTTTTGCGGCGTACCATAGGTGTCAATTTAAAAAAAAATGACCGTCTTGGTCCCAGGTCCGGTAGGTTCGGTTTTGCGGTGTACTCACCCAAATGCGATCTGCATTCCTAACCGAACCGGATCCTACACGGAACCCCTGTTGTACACGGCAGAAAACCCCTTCAGTCCCGTAGGGACGGAAACCTGTTTATAGCAGCGTGTAGTCCAAAAAAACTAAACCCCGTAGGGGCGATATGTTTAGCGAACCCTAAAAATAAATGGACATCTTCGTAGCATAAACTTTTAGTTTCCTTGT
>JAAXHI010000262.1:0-27675 GCA_012270875.1 Candidatus Poribacteria bacterium
ATGAATCATTTATGAACCACCCTCATCTATCTATGGGACAACCGGTCAGCTAATCCGCACCCTCTCACTCGGTTTCCAATCCGCCGGGTTCTATAACAGTCAGGCGCGTGCGGCGTATTGGGATGGACGCAATGCGCTTGGGGAACGCGTTGCGAGTGGTATCTATTTCTACCAGTTGACGACTCCCAATTTCCAACAAACACGGCGACTCGTCATTGTAAAGTAGGGTCCAACGCACAGGCATCCTTGAACTCACAGGCCTCCTTGCAGGCGGGGTTTGATGAAGATTGATTTTTTAATTCGGTAATTTCTTGGTGAAGTCCGGTTCGGTTGGAATGCAGATCGCAAATGTAAAGCAAAGACAAATTTTGCCGCGTGTGGGCAAAATTTGGGTGCGTACACCGCAAAACCGAACCTACCGGGCCTGGGGAAAATATAGAATTACCGAAATATTTTTTCAAACTTCATTAACCCCGCCATCTTACTTCCTCCCTTCCATCCCCTCTAAAAACCAAAACCGGCTGCTTAAATTCTAAAACATGACGCGCTTTTTCAGCAGCATTCGCATTTTTCATAGAAATAATTTGACTTTTTTTTGAAAATTCCGTATTATTTTAGTTATCTATGCCATTAATATTTTAATTTTAGTATTATTAAAATTGTCTATAATAACTATATTTACGACCCATAGGTGCCCGATTCCCCGAATCCGTTCAATCCAGAAGTCCAGGGCGGTTAGAAACCGCACCTACCAGCCTGGGGACCGCATCTACCGGTCTGGGGAGTGCGCGTGTAACCCACCACTATGGTGTTAAATTTGCATCGTATAATTGCTTATATAAGGACGAATTAATAAATAGGATATCGAGAATATATCCTGATGTAAGTCGAGTGCGTCGATCTGGACTTCTGTCAATAACAGCAGCCCAGCGGACAAATCATCCAAAAAGAGTTTTCCAATGAGAATATTATCTATAATCTACATCGTGTTTTTCCTCCTGTTGACGGGTTGTGAGAGGATCGTCAATGACGTTATTGACGGACCTACCCCTTTCTGTGCGGTTTCCGATGCTTGTCCGCCGATCTGGGACAAGGAGCCTCGCGTTCTTAATGTCGGTTTTTACGCCTATTTCGCACCTGTTAGCTACAGTGCCGACCCGGACCCGGCTTCGGATGGATTCAATATACATCTCGGTTATGAAGCAGACCTTCTGACAGCAGTTGAAACGATAACAGACACCGGTTTATCTTTCTCTCGAAAGGCAATCGGCGAATGGCCGGGTATCTGGCTCAAGGCTGCTGAACCGGAATATGATATTATCGGCGGCGGTATCACAATCCTTAATTCTCGGACACAGGACGCAACCGGTACACCCGTTGTTGCTTTTACTGCGGGACATATCCAGTTTCGTCAATCGCTGCTGGTGCGTGCTGAAGATACGCAACGCCTCTCACACTATACCGACTTATCGGATGATGTGCGCGTGGGAGTGCTTGCTGGCACTACAGGTGAAGTACGTCTACTTGAAATTACAGAGATTATTGATGCGAATGGTGTTCTCGCTTTAGGCACCCGTATTGAAACACCGCACGGGACGTTTGTCGCCGATGGAACAGCGGGTTACAGGATTACCGCTGCCGATACCTCTCCGAATTTGGTAGGTAGAACCCATATCTATCCACCCGCGGAAGAGATGCCACAGATAATCTATCTCGGTGCGGATACTGGAGAATTGGAGTTGCTTGCGGCACTTGCCGATGGTCGGATTGACGCGATTGCAAGAGGGACAATCGGGAACCAGGAGGGTGCCGTAGCCTCCGATGGGCAATTTGTTGTGACTGCCTTGGATGCGCAAGTCGAATATGGCGGGTTTACGCTATCCCGCAATGATGCGGAACTGATCTCTCATCTTAATGGGTGGATTGACTATCTTACCGATTCTGGGAATATCGGCTACGCGGAATGGTTAAATGATAGCAATGTCTTTATGGCACGTGCCCAGATGTGGAATACAAGGGCACATTGAGTTTTGTGTAAAGTGTATCGGTGAATTTGACTGAGCCATTTAGTTTTCGGTTTTTTTGGTCATTTTCGCAGTGGTATCGCGAGCGACAAGAAACACCCCAGCAAAAACACTCGCTCCTACAGCGAAGATCTTTTAGAAGAAAATCAAAATTATTTCAGATGATAACTAACCGAGAGGGGTTCACTCCTCTTTTACGGAAGGGATGCGATGAAAATTAAGTTAGGTCCGCAAACAGTTGATGTTTGTAGGATTCAACGGATTGTGCAAATTAATCGGAACGTTGCGAAGATCGCTTTTATGACAGGCAACTCTATACTGGTTACCTGTGGTGTTAAAGCATCGAATAGCCCACTTATTTCCTACCCCGGAACTTATGAAGAGCTTAAAGCGTTGATTGAACGCAATAAGGAATAACAAGGTTTTGCGAAAGACACAGTAAAGCGTATGAGGATTAGATTTTCATGCGAATAGCCCGCACGCTGATTTAACGGACAGATACCCTCCAAAGACCATTTTGGTCCTGTTTCAATTGTCTGCCAAGCGGTCCGTCGGGCTTCTCTCTGAATCCCGCTTTTGCAGGTTGTGCGGGGACCAAAACAACCTGCTTTTACTAAGAAACCGTGTGAGCAATTTTCGCTCAATGGCGGTTGCGTCAAAACAATTAAAGGAGTGCGCATGAACCCGAAGCCAACATTTATCGAATTGCCATCGGCACCGATGCAGACGATTTATAAAACAATTCAAAAAGTTGTCCGGTCAAACATCCTGATCCTCATTACCGGCGAGACTGGTGTTGGTAAAGAAGGCATCGCAAGATACATCCACAAAATCGGTCCCCGACGGGATAAGCCTTTTATTGCGATCAACTGCGGTAGGTTCTCCCCAGAACTCCTCCAGAGCGAACTCTTTGGACATGAAGCCGGTGCGTTTACGGGTGCGATACGGCAGCGGCAAGGGACGTTTGAAATTGCTGACGGGGGTGTTCTCTTATTAGATGAAGTTCCCGAAATGCCTATGGACGCACAGAAAATGTTCCTCCGCGTCTTGGACACTGCTACATTCACACGGCTCGGTGGAAATGAGGCAGTGACTGTCGATGTTCAGGTTGTCGCGACAACCAACAGAGATATCTTGAAGATAGTCGCTGAAAAGAAATTTAGGGAGGATCTCTACTACCGTCTCAAGGGTCTGATGTTTCACATCCCACCGCTCCGCGAGCGTCCAGAAGATATTGCCCTTTTAGTTGCAGCGTTCATTAATGAATTTAATGCTGAATATGGGAAAAGCGTTACAGCGATTACAGCAGAGACACTCAAGGGTCTGAAACAAGCAGTGTGGCACGGCAATATCCGTGAACTTCGGAGCACAATTCAAACGGCTATCGCACTCGCAACAACAGATAAAATTGAACTCAAAGATCTCCCAGATATTCATCCAGAGTTGATTCAGAAACTCATCACCATCTGGCAGACGCTTCCCTCAGAGATCCAACGGACAGTTATACATGAACTGTCAATGCTGTTACCAGAATCCGAGTATAATTTGCAGGTTTCCAGTGCTCTGAAAATAGATGAAGAATATGAAGATTTTCTGAATATAAAAGATATGAATCAAAGTCAAATCCTGCGCGCTGTTGCTCAGAAACGTATTAAGCAATATCCCACGCACAAAGCGGCAGCTGAATCGTTAGCGATTGACACCCGAACGCTTCGTAAATACACAAAATGGAAAAGTTAGAGGACTGATTTTTTCTCGACGGATGCTTGTGAATGGAGGGATTGCCCACACCGTAAAGCGTGGCGTGAGTCGGTGAAGCGGCGCGTCGGCACAGATCCAATCATAATGACTTGTCTCCTTCAAGGTGCTTTATATTTTTCATCGGCAAAATATTTCGACCCATCGATTTGATGGATGCGCCACTCGCCTGACCTCTTTGTGAGGTAAAACTGCCCGATGTCGTTGTAACATGCGTCGGTCCCCAAGTTGTAGTAGAACATGGGTCCCTTTGCGCTTGCTTCCTTCCAAGGTGCCTTAACATTTCGAGGACGGATGTAGAAATCTGTCAGTTTCCAATCCGGATTTTTCTCGCAATCGGCGGCCTCCTTCAGCCAGTTGGCTCGGATATAAATTTTCACATCGTTCCAGCCATAGACAATGCCAGTGGTAGTCCCATATTCGATGCTCTGTGTGGTATCGAATGTTTTCTCGAGTGCTGTCATATCTTTGTTAACATAGGCTCTAATGAAAGCCGTGTAGATCTGCTGAATCTCTTCTTGTTCGGCATCAAAATCAATTTGCGCAACGGCGACTTCTTCTTCGGGTATCTTTTCTATGTAGGACTTATCGACATAAGGTGCTGTCGGAAAAAGGACAAATTCAATAAATTTGAGGGGCTCCTCGGTCTGTTCTTGGTCAATGTCGAGGTCAACATCCCCACAACTCAGCAGGCATACCGATAGGGTTATCACCCATAGCACAGCCACCTGAGTTCCCAAACCGCTTTTAGCGTACATAATTTCACCTCCAGAAAACGTGCTAATAGGCGAGCATATTGAGATTTACTGAAAAAGTGAGAATCTCATCTCTGAATTCTATTTCACTTGGGTCATCGACTCTCGTCATCCTGGCACCACCGGCATTCACGGTGAAGTCAATACTCCAGTGAGACAAGATTTCATAACCGATACCACCTGAGACGGAGACCCCGGTTTGTCTGGCGTTTTTCAATGTAAGCGGCGGTTGCCACGTTACGAGTGTTGCGAGTCCGATGTTCCCAACGAGATAAAGCCCTCTCTTTCGGAATGGGAAGTACATAAACCCCGCACCGGCTGCGCCGTTGGCAATCGTGGTATCCTTTGCGAAATGCTGAAGTGGGAGCCATGAGATGCGGCTCGTGTAGTAGAGTAGAAACTGGTCGTTGAACCCGTGACCGATTTTTAACTCTGTCACCAAGGCGGCTCTTGTTTGGCGCGTCGTTGACCCGTCAGTTTCTTGGGCATTTCTCCAATAGTATTGCGCAAATGGCTCCGTAAAACTCGTCCTACCGACACCGACACTCAGCCCAAAAATGAAGCCTTTACGCCGTCCACGGTAGTTTTTCTTTAACATCTGTACAAGCGTGTCTTGGCGTTCTTCGTAGATGAAGCTGCGCGCCTGATCTCTGAAAGCGTGGACATTATCGAACGGATAGAGGGTAAAAAAAGCGACAATTAATACCAAATATCGCAACGGTAATGTGATTGTTTTCAATTGCATCTACTCCTCTTTACTGAAGGTTCGCGTATTCGCCTGCTGCGTCTGCCTCGTCATCCATCGCCAATCGCGTAGAGCCAATTCCTTGGATGGAACCGCTGATTTTCAGTTTCCAAGATGGTATGTTAATCCGAAATTCTATAGATAGCGTTGTGCAAGATTGGTGCCAACGTTGTTTCCTTGAATTTAAGCACAAAAAATGAATGTTACACACAATTCGTGTGCATATCATGCACAATTTGTGTTGTCTTGTACACAACTCATGTTTGTATTACGCGCCAATTGTGCTGAGAAGAAGAGCGGTACGTTTATTTTTTCATAGGACTTACGCAAATTTAGCAGAAGTGGGATATTTTGCACGTAAAAAGTAGATATTCAGACGTTTTTAACCCCCTAAATCCCCCTTATCAGGGGGACTTTAAGAGGAAGTGCGTAAGTCCTAACTATTTCCCAGCGGCTGCTAATAGACGTTGGAGAGTTCCGCCTAAAATCTCTGCCTTGTCGGTTTCTGGAATAAAAGAGCAGTGCGTACGAAACGCCTCAAGTGCGTGCTGGTATGTCATAAAGTTGCGAACCACCGGATAATCAGACCCCCAACAGAGACGACCGGGACCGAAATGTTCATAAAGGGCGCGTACGATCCAATGCGTATCCGAATGCGGATAATCCCATGAGACCTGCGAGACATAAGCAAAGCCGGACATCTTGATGTGAATGTTCGGGACATTCGCTGAGGCGAGTACCTGCTTGAGTTGCGGATATGGATGTGCTTCACCTGCCCGCGCACCGCCCATGTGATGGCATAGGAACGGGATACTCGGGAACTCGGCAGCGATTTTACGGAGTGCCTCATGCTGATGGCTTCCCATGGCGATGCTGGCGATCAGTCCCATTTCAGATGTTGTGTGAAAGAAGCGTTCGCCTTCTTCAGAGAAAAACCAGCTCCCATCGTCATCGCCTCTAAGGTAGTGCGTGTAGCCTTTGAGATTGTATGTCTCCGCTGCGGTTTTCAAGCGATCGGCTGCGCCATCTGTATGATACGTATCTGTCCATGAGCAGTCCACATCGGCGAATTGGATTAACCGTTCAGGGTAACGTTTGACGCACGCTGCGATGTAATCGTTATTGTCAGGATTCCTGTCAATGCGTGCGCAGACGAGTACCGCCTTGTCCACGTTATGCAGATCCATTTCGTGGAGGAGTTGTTCGATTTTACCACGGCTTTCGTCATCGGGGACGGGCGGTTGATAGGGCCACCGGGGCCATGCGTGTGTATGTGAATCAATTATCATTTTTTCTCCTGCGTGATGTTTCTCTTTGTTGGCGAGGTTTCATGAAGGTTAAATAAATATTTCGGTAATCGTTTGTGTGAGGAATGATTGCGGATCGCGAGCACAGCTCGCTCCTACACAAGCGGCTATATCTTTTGATTCAATCCGAGCATCAAGGCACCTAATTCCTGCTTGTTGGTTTCGGCAGGTTTTACAATACCCACAATTTTGCCGTCGTACATGACTGCGATCCTGTCGCTGAGATGGAGGAGTTCGTCCAATTCAGAAGAGACAAGTAATACTGCTTTGCCGCGGTTGCGTGCGTAAATAAGTCGCGTATGGACGAATTCTGCGGCGTGGATATCTAAGCCGCGCGTCGGATGTGCCGCAATGATCACTTCAGGGTTTGCTTCTAACTCACGTGCGACAACGACTTTTTGTTGATTTCCACCGGAAAGCGTTCTAATCGGATGCGTGATGTTCCCTACACGGATTTGGTATTTATCAAGGGCATTCAAAGCCGCGCGTTGGATTCTTTTACGCTGCAGCATCCCGTTGCGGCAATACCGCTTCTTTTTGTGATGACCGATGATAAAGTTATCATCAATTCGATCCCCTAAACTAATGCCGTGCCGGTGTCTGTCCGCAGGTATGTGCGCGACCCGCTCACCGTTTAACGTGAGTGTTCCGCTATCAATCTCCCGTAAACCTGTCAGGACCTCAACGAGTTCCGTTTGTCCGTTCCCTTCTACACCTGCGATTCCAACAATTTCACCGGGGAACACTTCAAGGTTAATCGCGTTCAGGTGCCGTTTGTCGGGATTTCGATTTGACAGCATGTTTTTCCATTTCCGCTTTCTTGCTGCGTCTGAATTTCTGGTGAGGGTAACACCGTCGATGCGGAGCATCGGTGTTGTTTGTGTTGTCTGTTCTCTCGGCACGGAAGTCGGAATGACAGGTTCACCGAGAATCATTTCTGCCAACGTCGCCGGATCGGTGTCGGTGATCGGGCAACTGTTGACGGCTTGCCCGCGCCACATCACTGTGACAGTGTCAGCGATTGCCATCACTTCATCGAGTTTATGTGTGATGATAATGAGGCTCTTGCCTTCGTCTTTGAGGCTGCGCATGCAATTGAAAAGTCCTTCAACCTCTTGCGGGGCAAGCACGGCAGTCGGTTCATCCATGATGAGGATGTCTGCGTCGTGATAGAGGACTTTCAAAATTTCGGTATGCTGCTGCGTGCCAATCGGCAGAGATTCAACGGGTGTGTTCAACGGTACATCAAACCCGAGCTGCGCAGCGAGTTCAGCAATCCGTTTTTCTGCTTGTTGGTAATCGAGGAGTGTGCCGAATTTGCGGGGTTCTTTGGCAAGGACGATATTTTGGAGTGCCGTGAAGACGGGGATGAGCGTGAAGTGTTGCTGCACCATCCCTAACCCGAGACGCATTGCACGCCGTGGCGCGGGTATATTGACGCGATTTCCGTTGACGCGTATCTCGCCAGCATCGGGTTGATAGAGTCCGTAGAGGATCTTCATCAATGTAGATTTGCCCGCGCCGTTTTCACCGACAATGGCGTGAATCTCGCCGCGTTGGAGCGTGAAGCCCACCGAGTCGTTTGCTTGTACGTCTCCAAACTGTTTACTGATGCCATGCATCTCAATGATCGGTGCGTGTGTCATTTCTGCTGCCGTTCATGCGGAACAACGATGTCGCCTGATATAATTTTCGCTTTGAACGCCTCGACCTGTTTCAAAATCTCGTCGGGGAGGAGTTTGCGATTCACATCGTCAACGATATACTCGACGCCTCCCTCTTTGAGTCCGTAATCTTTGAGTCCACCGGAGAAGTTTCCTTCTTGGACGCTCTTTATGGTTTCATAGACAGATATTTCGACACCTTTGATAACACTCGTGAGTACTAACCCCGGGGCGAGATTGTTGCCGTTAGAATCTACCCAGATGATTGATTTTTTTCTGGTTTTTGCGGCTTCAAGCACGCCGAGTCCACTGGCACCGGCGGCGGCGAGGATGATATCGATCCCGCGATTATATTGTGCGAGGGCAAGTTCTTTGGCTTTCGCGGGGTCGTTGAAGGCTTGCGGCGTAACACCGACGTAATCTGCGGTGAATTCAGCGTCTGGATTCGTCGCCTTAATACCGGCACCGAAGCCGATTTCAAATGCCTCGACCAGCGGCACCTTCATCCCGCCGATAAAGCCGATCTGCTTTGTCTCCGTTTTCAAGGCTGCGATAACGCCAGCGAGGAACGTGCCTTCGTGTGCGCGGTAGGTGAGTGAAGCGACATTCGGTTGTTCTATCACGGCATCGATAAGTGCGAACTTGACATCTGGGAATTCGCTTGCGACGCGTTTCATCGGTTCTTGAAAAAGGAAACCGACACCGATGATTAGATCATATTTGAGTTTCGCCAATCTACGGAGTGTCAATTCGGTATCTGTGCTTTGGCTTGGGGTGACCTCTGTCAGTTTGAATCCCCATTCGTCTTCCGCTTTTTTGGCACCGGCGTAGGCGGCATCGCAGAATGAGAGATCACCGCGTCCGGTGACATCATAGATCAGACCGACTTTCAGTGCCGCCGAAGATGTCTCTATTACGGCGAAACATGTTATACAGAGTGCGACAAAAATCTTTATACGCAAAATATTTTCCTTTCCATCCAGTGATTTTTGATAAATCGGGAACGGGGTGGTTCATCACTATCTATCATATATCATAGCAGCTTCAAATGCAAGTGTTATTACTTTCTGAACTTCTTGTTGACTTTTTTATTTTTTAAGGGTATTCTATTGGCAAAATTCCCACTGTTGTTGTAATAGTGAGGAATGGGTTAGCGAATGTCTATATTCTATTGACAAAAATGGAGGGAAACTATGAGAATGGCTATCACAATGCCGAAATTAGCGGCATTGAGTCTCGTTGTGCTTTTCGGTGTGGCAGTTTCGCTGCCGACGTACGCAGGTACCCAATTGTGGGACTTTGAAGAGAAGCACGATGACTGGAAAGTTGCGAATGGAAACTGGGAAATCGCAAAAGGTGTCTACCATGTGGACAAGGGTGGACAAGCCGAACACTCGCTCGTCGGTGAAGAGGACTGGGATAATTACACCATTGAGGCGAAAGTCCGATTGGACACTCACCATTGGGCGGGTATTGTTTTTCGGGCGGAAAGCGAGATGGAGTACTATGTCTACTATCTCAACGTCCCGAATAACAAGACCGAACTCTGGCGACACAAAGATGGTGGCTGGGCTGCCCGCGACAACATCGCACAGATTCCAGCTGTTGAGAAGGTCCAGATAAAGAACGGCGAATGGATTGATATGAAGGTCGTCGTTGAGGGCAGTGAATTTCAGATCCACCTCAATGGTAAACTTCAAGGTGAACATAAAGATGATATGTACAAAACTGGTCAAGTCGGGGTCTGGGCATGGGAGACCGAGGCGAGTTTTGATGATTTCACCGTTATGGGTGATAATATCAAGGATACGCTTGCCGTTGAGCCAAATAATAAGCTCGCGACGACGTGGGGTCGCCTCAAACGGGATTACTAATTTTGCGTAAGGTTTAGCCTCAGAAGTTTTCTACGTGAAAACCGCGTTGAAGGCTTTTGAGGCAACTTTCTATAACAGGAGTAATATTATGAAATATCTGTTTTCAACTGTTGTGATGTGTTGTTTCCTCATACTCGTAGCCTCTTTCGCTTATGCGGGTGAACAGTCTTGGTCATTTGATTCAGATGCGGAGGATTGGGAAGTCGCTAACGGTGCTTGGAGTGTTGAGGACGGCACTTATAAACTCGCTAAAGGCGGTAGAGCCGAACACTCGCTCGTCGGTGATGCCGGATGGGAAGATTACACCGTTGAGGCGAAAGTCCGACTCGATGAAGGGAACTGGGCAGGTGTCGTCTTCCGCGCGCAGAGTGAGATGGAATACTACGTCTACTATCTCAACGTCCCGAATAACAAGACCGAACTCTGGCGGCATAAGCAAAGTGCATGGGACTCTCGTGATAAGATTGGCGAACTTGCAGGGAAGAACATTACTGTTGCCAACGATGAGTGGTTTGACATGCGAGTCGTTGTGGAAGGCACGTCGATGAAACTCTGGATTAACGGTGAAGAACAGGGTGAACTCAAGGATGAAACCGGTGCCGATTACCCTGCTGGTCAGGCGGGTGTCTGGGCATGGGAGACTGCTGCGAGTTTTGATGACGTTACTGTTTCTGGTGATGCTATCGTGAGTCTCACACCGGTAGAACCGCAGGATAAATTGGCAACAACGTGGGGTCGCCTCAAACAGCGTTTTTAGGCGGCGTTTCATCATTTAAGCATAGGGAGGACGGCAGCAAGTGGCACCGAAACTTTCCTATTACGCAATTGTATGGGTGGCACTCATCGGGTGCCACCTTGCTTTATGGCAATTGCCAGCCGCGTTCTGCCAAGAAACACCTGATGCTTCGGACATCACGGCACAGATTCGCGACTATAAAGCACAATTGGCTGTGGATGGCAGTCAGACTGAAATTCGCTTGAAACTCGCGAAGGTGTATCTCCAAATTGAAGCTTACGCTGAAGCGGTTGACGCGTATCAGCAAGTGATAGCGATTGCTGAACCAAACGGCGTTCCGAGTACCACAACGATCGCACTGGATTCGGATGTTCCGGAGGCTTACTACGGTCTGGGATTGGCATATACGGGGCTTGAAAAGTTTGAAGATGCGATAACCGCATATCAGCAGGCGATTGTGTATGCACCGGATTCGGCGTATATCCACGCAGCTTTGGGGAGTGCTTACGCCAGCACACACCGGTACGCCGAGGCACTCGACGCTTACAAAGTGGCGGTCGCGTTAAATTCCAGCGATGAGATGATTCATCATCAACTCGGAAATGTCTATAGTAAGCGTGGAGAACACACGGCGGCAATACGACACCAATTACAGGCGATCACCCTCGCACCGCAATTCGCATCCGCATACTATCAGTTAGGACTGCTTTACGCACAGCAGCAGCGGTGGACTGACGCTATCAGTGCGTATCGCACGGCATATCAGAACGATCCAGCACTCGTTGAGTCCCTCTATAATCTGGCACAGGCGTATCTCCGCACTGGGGATACTGCAGCGGCGCGTGAACAGATGGCACTGTTTGAGAAGCGGAAAGCGGCACTCACGCCGCTGCACGAGTTACGCGGTGCGCTACAGCGGACACAAGGCGCGGCGGAACGGTCCCAGCTGCTTGGCAATATCGGTAGACACTATCTTAAAGGCGGAGACTATGAAAAAGCCGTCTGGGAGTACCAAAAAGCGATCGGCATGAACCCGAAATTGGTCGCTGCTTACAACGGTATTGGTGTTGCCTATACAATGCTTGAGAAATATGAAGCGGCAGTGGCTGCGCAACAGAAGGCTCTGGAACTTCAACCGGACTTCGCGAAAGCACACGCAGGTCTCGGTTTAGCGTATTTCAGACAGAATAAAACGGAACTCGCGCTAACGCATTACCGTCAGGCAGTCGCACTGGAACCCCAATTTTTAGAAGCGCGTCAAAAAATCGCTATAATTTTGCTTAATGACGGGCGTTATGCGGAAGCGACTGATGCATATCTGACAATTGTCAGGTTGAATCCGGACGATGCTGAGGCGTATCATAACTTGGGATTGTGCTATGCACATCAAGCCAGAGCGGGTGATAATACGGTTGAAAATTTGACAACTGCGGCATTGGTGGCACTTGAAAAGGCTGTTGATCTTTCCGTCTCAGCGGTTCGTGATGTGGCACCGCTTCTTCAACCTCCGTTTTTGACAGAAACCTATTATCTGATCGGTGAACTTCGGGCGAGTCAAGGCGATTTCGGTGCGGCAGAGGCGGCGTATCTGTCGTCTGGCTTGCCGAAGGCGTATCATGCTTTAGCGCAGTTAAGCGCGAAAGTTGCCAGCAGCGATGAAACGGTTGCCAAAAGCGATGTGACCTTAGAAACGGCGCAACGTTATGCAAAGAAAGCGGTCCATTTGGATCCGAATGTCGCCAGTTATTACAATACACTCGCACTCATTGAATTCCGGCGCGGCGATTATCGGCAAGCCGAGCAGGCGATCCGAAAGGCTTTGGCACTTGAACCGGAGAACCCTAACTACCAACAAGGGTTGAAACAAATTTCTGGTAAATTGGCAGTAGATTGAAGTAGGTCCTTGAGGCTGGCGGATTTCAATATTCAGGACTATTTCAGCGGTATTTTACCAAGACTCCCCTTCGGTGAAAGAACTGTGTTATAGCGCAAAATTCCCACTCAATAATAATCAAGCCATCTATTATTCACATCTTCTCTGATACCTTTAACGCGCCCGATTGCCAACCTCTGGAATCGGGTATCATATTTTTTGTAGTTGACACGCATAAGCAAATGTGATTTACTATACACAAAGGAGATACACGATGAAAACTATACTCTCTTTCTCAATACTCTTTTGTACGATAGCGTTACCAGCACTTGCCGAACTAATGCCTCAAGACCTTGATAAGATTCGATTGATCGTCAACGAAGAAATCAACAAAGAAAGCTCTACAACCAACCAAAAGATTGATAAGATTGATGAAAAGATTGATGGATTAGATACCCGAATTCAAAATGTAGAGAAAGATATGTCATGGGTCCGAGGGAAACTTGATGGTATTGAAAAACAGATTTCACATGCTACAAATGTAACTTATGGGTTAATCGCTCTTATTGTCGTAGCTATCGGTATCCCCGCGTGGCACGGGAAAAGAGACCGAGACCAAGAGCGAAAAATTGAAGCACTCACGGCGGAAGTAGAAACGCTGAAACAGATTGTAAACCCCTAACAAGTGCCATCAGTAAAGCGTCCATGGATGTTTGCGTAATTATTGCCTATGTTCTACGATAGGCGGTGCCGCGTTGAACGATGATATACTATTCCGCTTAAGATGAAAGGATTTTCATGGCATACGATAGTCTTGAAGAGTTTGTGAAAGCCTTGGATCGGGCAGGCGAACTCAAACGCATTAAAACGGCTGTATCTCCTGACCTTGAGATTGCCGAAATCACCGATCGCGTGAGTAAAGCAGAGGGACCTGCTTTGCTGTTTGAAAAGGTTGAGGGCAGCAAGATGCCGCTCCTTATTAATACCTACGGCTCGTTTCAACGGATGGCGATGGCACTCGGTGTTGATGATCTCGGACAGGTCGCATCGGAAATTGAGCGTATGATTAAATTAGATGCACCTGATTCCCTTCTTGATAAGGTGAAAATTCTTCGGATGCTGTCCCAACTGACGAATTTTCCACCGAAAACGGTCAAAAAAGGCGCGTGTCAGGATGTTGTCTTGACGGGTGAAGATGCTTCCTTAGATGTCTTGCCGCTCATTAAATGCTGGCCCCTTGATGCTGACCGATATATCACCTTGCCCCAAGTTTTTACACATAGTCTCAAAACGGGTCAACGAAATGTTGGGACTTATCGTTTGCAGAAGATAACCCCACACGCGTTAGCGATGCATTGGCAGATTCATCACGATGGTGCCGCGCACCATCGCGAATACCAACAAGCGGGGCAACAGATGCCTGTGGCTATCGCGCTCGGTGGAGATCCGGTGATGTCTTATATCGGTACGGCACCCCTGCCATCCGGTATTGATGAACTCCTATTTGCGGGGTTTCTCCGAAAATCGAATGTGGAGATGGTGCCTGCTAAGACGATTGATATGCTGGTGCCTGCGGATGCGGACATCGTGATTGAGGGGTATATTGAACCGGATGAGACCTGTATAGAGGGACCTTTCGGGGATCATACAGGGTTTTATTCCTTGGCAGATGAATATCCACTGCTTCATATCACGGCGATTACGCATCGTAAAAACCCTATCTATCAGACGATCATCGTTGGCAAGCCGCCGATGGAGGACTGCTACATGGGGAAGGCGACTGAGCGGATCTTTATGCCGTTGATTAAGACGCAGCTACCGGAACTCGTGGATATGAATCTACCCTTGTTCGGTGTATTCCACAATTTCGCGCTGATTTCTATTGACAAACGCTACCCGTTCCAAGCGAAAAAGATGATGCACAGTTTCTGGGGACTCGGGCAGCTGATGTTCAGTAAAATCATCATCGTTGTTGATAAAGATGTAGATGTTCAGAATGTCGAAGAGGTGCTTTTCTATGTCGGGAGCAATGTTGATCCGAAACGGGATGTGACAATTGTTGAAGGACCCGTTGATGTATTGGATCACGCTTCCCCGCTGATGGGTGCCGGGTCTAAGATGGGCATTGATGCGACGACGAAGTGGGCAGAAGAAGGCTATCAACGCGAATGGCCCGAGGAGATTCGGATGTCCGACGAAGTCATCGCGTTGGTTGATGAGAAGTGGAAAAAGTATGGGTTTTGAGAAATAGGAGAAGAACGATGGCAGAAACGATTTACGATGTTGCAGTGATTGGTGCGGGACCTGCTGGCACACAAGCGGCGGTCTCAGCGAGCCATCAAATGCGACATGTCTTGATGCTACACTCTGGGAAGGTGAGTTTTAGTCGCGGTCGGGCATATTGGTCGAAGTCGGTGGAGATTGAAGATGCACCGGTCTTTCCGGGTATCATCGGACCCAATTTTGCGAAGGAACTCATGAAATGGATGGAGAGCCGACCGGTTGTCGATTTCATGCTCGGATCGGAGAAGCGGAAGACCGGCATTGATATACGCGACGGTCTGGTGCAAAAACTCACGCGGGATGGCGATCTCTTTGAACTTGAAGCNNGGGTTTGATGACAAATGGCCCGATATTGAGTTTGAAGCCGGTGAAGGACGACTCTATAAGCAGTATGCGACCGTTTTCCGCTATGCGGGTAATAAAAAAGGGTGGCACGTCTGTATCCGTTGCGATGGACATCTCCACGTCAATGAACATTTGGCACTGCTGGGTGTCGGCGACTATATCTATGAGGCAGCGGTCGGTGCGCAAGATTTTACCGATAAAATTACAATCCTAACAAATGGTAGACCCCACGGTATGTCGCCGCCTGTGTTGGAACAGGTGAAGGCGCGTAAAATTAATATCATTGAGACGAAAATTAAACGACACATTGGTGAGAAAACGAATCTGTTGGGATTTGAAATGATTGATGGCACGGAGTTATTTTTCCACGGTTTCCTCGTTGATGAAGGGTTAATCCCGAATACGAAGTTCCTTGAAGGGTGGGATTACCAGAAAGACGAAGAAGGTTTGATTGTCGCAAACGAGGATATGCAGATGTTAGATAGCAATGGGGACCCGATTCCTGGACTTTTTGCCGCGGGTGATATTATATCCGGTGAGCGAAACCTAATAGCAACGGCATTCGCACTCGGACAAGAGGCGGGTTTATCAGCGTCAGACTCCTTGCGTCAGTGGCATTTCCCGCATTAGGAGGCATCTAAAGAAGTAATGCAGAACGCGCAAAAAGACACTGTCTATATTATTGATACCCACGCCGAAATATTTCGCGCTTACTACGCGATTCGCAACGGATTGACAAGTAGTATCACGGGTGAAGCGACACACGCTGTGTTCGGATTCACAGGCACGCTGATTAGAATTTTAACGGAACTTCAGGCAAAGTATGTTGTCGCTGCGATTGATACGCCGGGGAACACGTTTCGCAATGAACTCTATTCGGAATACAAGGCGAATCGTTCTCCTGCACCGGATGATCTCGTGACGCAGATTCATCGTATCCTGCAATTGCTGGAGGCTTTTGGTATTTTGACGCTCGGTAGACCTGAATTGGAAGCCGATGACATCATTGCCTCAGTTACACAGGCGGTACTTGACGATCCAGACGCGCAGGATGTTGATGTCACTATCATTTCAAGAGACAAAGACCTTGAGCAGCTGCTTGGGGATCGGGTAGTGATGCTTGACCTCCACAATGATAAGATTATTGATGAGCGGTCGTTGTGGGAGACCAAGGGTATAAAGCCGGATCAGGTGATTGATGTGCTTGCGTTGATGGGAGATACCTCTGACAACGTTCCTGGTGTCGAAAAAATAGGCTTGAAGACCGCTGCACAATTGATTCAGCAGTACGGTTCTGTTGAGGGTATTTTTGATAATATTGATGAGATTAAGGGGAAACGTCGCGAAAATTTGGAGAAGGCGCGTTCGCAACTGCCGCTTTCACAGGAACTTGTAACCTTGAAGCGGGATGCTGCTTTGGACTTCTCTTTAGAGCAGGCACGCGTTAAACCGTTTGACCTCCAGAAAATCCGCCCGCTGCTTCAAGAATTAGAACTGAAACGCTATGAAGAGGTTGTAACGAAACTCGCAGGCGAGAATGCTGAGTCCCTTACTACACCAATGACGCGTAAGGAACGGGTTGCGGAATTGGCAGAGAAAAAAGATGCTATTTTGGACAAGGGAGGCTATGGCACCGCCGAAACAGGCGATTATTCTGCGATTGTTACGCTTGACCAATTGAATGATCTCGTTGAGACGCTATCAACGCAAGAGATTATCTGTTTTGATACGGAGACAGACGGCTTAGAACGTGAAGCGACGCTTTGTGGGTTAAGTTTCTCGTGGACAGCGAAGCAGGGGGTTTATGTGCCTGTTCGTTCGCCTCAACCTGAAAACCATTTGGATACAGACACCGTGCTTTCGGCACTTAAGCCGATTCTGGAAAATCCTGCGCTACCGAAATGTGGACATAATCTGAAGTTTGATGCGAGTATTCTTATCAGGAACGGGGTTAAGCTCCAAGGCGTTGTTTTCGATACGCTGCTTGCAAGTCAATTGGTGGACGCACGGACACCTTCTCACAACCTTGATACGTTGGCACTGGTCCATTTAGAGCACAAGATGATCTCTTTTGAAGAGTTAACAGCGGATCCAAACGATCCCACACCTGCTGACGCGGCAGAACAATTGGGTGGCCTGTTCGAGGTGGAAGGCACACAGCAAAAAACGATTGATCAGGTGCCTTTAGAGAAAGCGACCATTTACGCTGCAGAGGATGCTGACATCACGCTGCGACTCTATCACTTCCTCGTGCCGCAACTTGAGGAAATAGGCATTACGGAGTTGGTGCGCAATATAGAATCGCCACTTGCCCCAATTCTTGCAGAGATGGAATATAACGGTATTGTTTGCGATAGAGATGAACTCAAAAGCCAGAGCAGTGTCATTGAAAAACTCGTGCGTGACCGGCAGAAAGAGATACATGAAATCGTCGGGCATCCGTTTAACATTGATTCGCCACACCAACTTGCGCCTGTGCTGTTTGAAGAACTCGGATTCAAACCGGTGAAGCGGACACAGGGTGGTAAAGTCTCCACGGATGTCACGGTGTTAGAGGCACTTTCCCTAAGAGAGGATGTCAACGATCCGAAGACGAGTGTGCCACGTTTAATCATTGAATATCGGCAGTATCGTAAGTTACAGAGCACCTATCTTGCGCAGCTTCAGAGTGCGATTGATGCGAGAACGGATCGTATCCATACGCATCTCTATCAATTAACGACAGCGACGGGACGTTTGAAATCTGACGGTCCGAATTTACAGAACATCCCTGTCCGGACGGAGATTGGTAGACAGTTGCGGCGCGCTTTTAGGGCACCGGAGGGGTATAAGTTAATCTGTGCCGACTATTCGCAGATTGAGCTGCGTATCCTTGCGCACTTTAGCGAAGATGAAAGTTTAATTGAGACATTCACCGAAGATTTAGACATCCATACAGCCGTTGCTTCGCAGGTGTTTGAGATGCCGACGGAATTGGTTACGCGGGAACTTCGTGATAAAGCGAAGACGATCAATTTCGGTATCATCTATGGGGTTTCGCCAACTGGACTTTCACGTCGGATTAAGGGGATGCGAGTGAAGGAGGCATCCGCCCTGATTGACGATTACAAGACGCGTTTCCCGGGAATAGATCGGTTTCTACAGCAATGTGTGCAGCAGGCATCAGATCATGGTTATGTCACGACGCTCACGGGTAGACGGCGTGCGATCCCTGAAATCTATGCGACGAATCGAAGTCGGCGCAGCCTTGGTGAACGGTTAGCGATTAATACTGTGGTGCAAGGTTCGGCTGCCGATCTGATGAAAGCGGCGATGGTGCATGTCCAACGTCGAATTGATACGGATAAACTGCCGATGAAAATGTTGTTACAGATCCATGATGAGTTGGTACTTGAGACACCGGAACGGCTTGCGGCGGAACATGCTGAGATTGTTTGTGAAGAAATGGAAAATGCGATGTCGTTGCTTGTGCCCCTTCGAACAGAGGCAGGAATAGGGGATAATTGGATGACTGCGAAGTAGGATTTTTCTATGGATAAAATTTAAAATTGACAAATGATAAAGGTTGTGATATAATATATTGTAAATTTTAAGGAAAATGTGATTGTGTCCGCTGCCAAAATTATGAGAAGTGTTTTGAAAGTTTTATGGTTTAGAACTAAAACCACTCTCATTATGAGGGGGGACAAGGCATCCGACAAGAGGATGATGATCGCTAATGTTGCAATCTTTCCTATGCTTGCTGCCAAATTTCTGCCTTTGAAAATGCTGACAGTGCTCAGTTTTCTCATTTTCCCGTATTTTCATTCCCTATCCCGATGCTCTGAAAAACATTGGTTTACACGAATGCTTCGTGTATTTTCAGGGGCTGTTGTCGGTTAAGTAGCATCGTGTTAGGGTGTACATAATTTCTAAAAGGAGAAACGAGATGAATATCTACGTTGGCAACGTGCCTTACGCGGCCACGGAAGAGGACCTTGAAGCACTTTTTAGTGAGTACGGTCCGGTTGCTACTGCGACAATTATCCGTGACCGATACGATGGTCGATCCAAAGGGTTTGGATTTGTTGAGATGGAAAACCAAGAGGATGGCGAGCGAGCGATAGAAGCGTTGGATGGTCAAGAGATGATGGGACGTCCCCTGAAAGTCAACCCAGCGCGCCCACGCACAGAGCGTCGTGAACCTCGTCGGTACGAAGACGCAGACGACTCCGAACTGTAGTCTGTTTCGCACTGACTTCAGTGTGGTTTCACTTGTGTGAGCCTCTGGACTTGAAAGAAAAATGCCGCAAAGGGTACAACACCTTCTGCAGCTGATAAGTTTGCCCCGGTTATGGGATCTGTTTATTCTTAAATGGGTCTTGAGCCGGGGCTTATCTGTACAGCAGAAAGAGGACGGGGTGGGGAAGCAGTAGCGCGTACCAATTCCCCAAAGTTCCATCCGCTGTTAGTTGGGAGTTGTCTAATGGTTTTTCTGCTTGAGGGAACCCCAGGTCACGGCGAGTTTACCTGCGGGTTCGACGGCAACACCTAAGGCAGTCAAGCCGTTATTCATAAGGTCAACGATGTCGTCATCGCTCAAAGGTGCATGGAAAAGACCTACTTCGTCCATTGCGCCTGTGAACCAGTTACCGCTACCGTCCCAAACGCCACAGCCCCCGATATTTACATTAAAATCGGATCTACCGTGATTGATCCAGTTGCCCTCTTTTATCGCAGCAACGCCATCGACGTAGACTTTCGTGAACTTTCGGGTCGCAACAGCGGCGACATGATGCCATTCACCTGATGGGTGTTCGTAGGGGGTCTGGTTACCGCCAGCTGTAGGTGTCCAGAGCATAACGCTCGTCGGGTTAATAAAGCCAAATTCTGGAGAATCGTTCTGACCTATCACGCCAACACGATTAGAGGTGATATTCCCCGGTTTCACCCAAGCGACGACTGTAAATTCACGCACACCGTTGAGAAGTTTTTGGTTAGTGTTGACACAATTGCCTACGCCATCAAAGCCT
The DNA here is from genome assembly GCA_012270875.1 of Candidatus Poribacteria bacterium. Lineage (GTDB taxonomy): Bacteria > Poribacteria > WGA-4E > WGA-4E > WGA-3G > WGA-3G. The sequence continues at coordinate 20,377 of JAAXHI010000262.1, forward strand.
AAGGCACCGCCAAATCGACCATCTACCCAAATCGGTGCGTTGACAATCGTACCGTGGTTATTGTTTCCTGACGAGTCCATAGCGACATCTCCGCCACCGTCATCGAACAACCAGATGCCCATAACACTTTTTTGGTCAATTTCGGCGTTACTGCTATTCACAGCAACGAGACTTATAGCCATCAGTCCCAGACTGAACAGGACAACTGTTAAAGCATTAAATTTCATTTTAATTCCTCTCACTTTCTTTAAAGATTTGCCGCGACACAGCGCGGATCTATTTTGTTGTCTAATCCGCTGTTTGTAAAACTATCAGTGCGCGTTAAAGTACCTGATGTTCCCCGCAACGTTAAAAATAGGAGATAAGTACATTTTGACATATTTTGCATAAAAATGCAAGTTTTTTTTCTAACAACACTGTTTTATAATTATAACACATATACCTCGATTTTCAAAATAAATTATGGCGACATAAAAAAATAACCTGAATTCGTTGGAAGTATGTCCACATAAGATCGCGAGCGACAAGAAATACCCAAGCAAAAACACTCGCTCCTACAAAAGAAGTATGTCCACATAAGATCGCGAGCACAGCTCGCTCCTACAGAGGAAGTATGTCCACATAAAGGTACGAAGCAAACTCCAATTTGTTTACAAGGATCCACGCACGCCGACTGCTTTACGGACCTGCGCCAGAATTGGGATAGCGATGGCGCGTGCTTTTTTCGCACCGTCTGCAAGTATTCTATCCAATTCATCGGTGTTGTCCATCAGGTCGTTATAGCGATCGCGTTTGTCGGCAAAAGTTGCTTCCAGTAACTCGAACAGTTCCTGTTTCATTGCGCCGTACGCGAGTCCGCCCTCAAGATAGAGTTCTCGCTTTGCGGCAATGGCATCGGCATCTGCGAAGTGCTGATAGATTGCGAAGATGTTGCACGCATCCGGGTCTTTTGGATCTTCCGGTCGCATGGAATCCGTTACAATACGTTTGACCCGTTTAAGTACTTCGTTTGAAGGTGCGAAAATTGGGATGACGTTGTTATAACTTTTGCTCATCTTTTTCCCGTCAATGCCGGGGATAGTCATCACTTCTTCCCGAATTACCGCTTCAGGAATCGTTAATATGTCGCCATAAGTTTTATTGAAGACCATCGCGACATCACGCGTAATTTCGAGGTGTTGCTGCTGGTCAAGCCCGACCGGTACAAAATGCGTTCCGAAGAGCAAGATGTCTGCTGCCATCAAAACGGGGTAAGTAAAAAGTCCTACGTTAATGTTCTGATCGTCTTCACGCCCCTCGGCAACGTTATCATCAACTATGGCTTTGTAAGCGTGTGATCGGTTAAGCAAGCCTTTTGCTGTGAAACAGGACAATACCCACGCTAACTCAAATACCTCTGGAATATCCGATTGGCGATAGAAAATCGCTTCATCTGGGTTTAACCCCAATGCTATCCACGTCGCTGTGGCTTGATAAGTGAGATTCGTCAGTTCTTTTCGATCTCTGACTGTGGTCAAGGCGTGATAATCTGGTATGAAGTAGAGTGCCTGAAATTTTTCCGCGAGTTCCAATGATGGTTTGAGCATACCGAGGTAGTTGCCGATATGCGGGGGACCTGTCGGTTTGAGTCCTGTTAAAGCAATCTGTTCCAATTTTTTTCATCCTCCTTTTTGATTCTGATTTTATTAGGACTTACGCAAAAAGTAGTAATTTCGGGACTGTTAACCCCCTAAAGAATCAACGGTATGAATGCCTTATGGGCATTCCCCGCCCCTTATCAGGGGACTTTAAGAATTAACCCCCTAAATCCCCCTTATCAGGGGGACTTTAAGATGCATCACGTAAGTCCTATTTATTATAACCTGTTGAGGTGGATATGTCAATCAAACCTCTGAACCTCAACGACATCGCCCCATTTTAAGCCCAAACTAATTTCAGCGTTCCCGCCGTTTATAGCAATTTCTAACAATCCGTAGCTGCCGATAATTGCGAGAGGTTCACCAATTTCAGATTCGGCATACGCACGGTTGATCTGCTTAAGTCGTGTATTTCGGACTCTAATTTCATAAGCAGAAGTGTCATTGGCAAAGGTGTTTTCCGCAATATTGGTTATCCCATTCCCAAACCTGTCAATTTTCACGATGTGTCCTGTTATCGTGTTCTGGGACACTTGTGGTGTCAGAATCGGGAATTCGACGAGATCTTGCTTCAGGGTGCCGATATTCGTAAGCGGCACGCCGAGAGATAGGTGGGCTGCAACAGGCGCGAAAATATCTCTGCCGTGAAATGTGTTACTCACCTCTGGCAAAAAGTAATCTGGATTCTGAATTGCGACCGCATTCATTGCGTGTTCAGCCGTGTTGCCAATATTTTGCAGTAGATAAGTCAATACGCCGTTGTCAGGACAGACGAAAAATGTCCCTTCTATTTCACAGACTATCGCCTGCCGATCCGTACCTACCCCGGGATCTACGACAATCGTGTGAATTGTGCCTGTCGGAAAATAGCGGTGCGCGGCATAGATTGTGAAAGCGGCTTCGTGGATATCCTGTGGTGGAATGGCATGTGTGAGATCAACTATCTGCACGTCTGGATTTATACCGAGGATGACCCCTTTCATGATTCCGACGTAAGTATCGCGTATCCCAAAATCGGTTGTAAGTGTGATAATCCGAGCGGGTGCGTTCATTATCAATGGTTACAGGTTCGCTTGCATCCAAGCAAAGCTTTTTCGCTGTCCAGTGCCGTCGTTTTCTCGACCCTCATATTCGCAGCACCATACGCCATCATAGCCAGCCTCTCTCAAGCAGCGGATCGCCTTTGCGAGATCTATTTCACCTTCACCGAGTGCTTCACCGCGGTAATCGCCGCGTGAACCTGTGCCATCTTTTAGGTGTGTATGCAACGTATAGGGTGCGACGATTTCATAATATCTACCGACTGTCTCTAAATCGTGACCCGCCCACCGGTAATTCATCGTGTCCATGTTTGCGCCGACATATTTGGAGCCGACCTGCTCGAAGAGTTCCACCTGTAAATCGCCGTCATTTGTAACGATACCGTGGTTATCTACGGCTAAGTAGACTTGATCGCGTTCGGCAAATTCGAGGCACCGTTTTAGACAGCCCGCCATCGCTTCGACCCATCGACTTTCTGGGACAGCATCTTTCGCTGCACCGCCTTCCGTCCGGAGCACTGAGGTTCCGAGGCGTTTGGCAAGTCCCGCGATGCGTTCCATCCGCTCAACTTGAGAATGGATCGCTTCTTCTTCCAGCAGGACGAAGTCATTTCCAGCGGCGAGTGCTGAGACTTGTAATCCGTAGCCTTCGACCTGTTTTCTGACGGTTTCCGCATTTTGTTCGGGATCAGGGGTCTCCGAATTCCATACATCGCTAATCTGAAGTTCGACGTATCCGAAGCCAGTTTCGCTTGTAAATTTCAGAAAATCGTCGAGCGATTTGCTGGCGTAGTTGTAATGAATAAGTCCGAGTTTTGACATAAATTTGCCTGCTCCTTTTTAAGTGATAGGCGCGCTTTGGAAACGCTCCGGTCAATGGTGTATCGTTAATCGTAAAATCTACTGTGATTGCTGAACATGTTTTGCTGACAGCCGATGGCTGACACCGAAAAAAGACTTGCATCTTTAAAGTTGTTATGCTATAATACCTTTGGTAAAAAGCAAGTGTCAAGCAATTTTTCACTTTACCGTAGTAAATTTTTGAATTATAGGTTTCGCTAAAGCCGAAAAAATTGGATAGTTGATCAGGATAGAAAATAATGGAGAACTACAGTCGTTTTATAGACCCTAAATTGGCTGCCATCTACGAAAAAGTCGAGGCGGAACAACGCCTCTCTTTTGAAGAAGGGGTCTCGCTTTATGAAAGCCCGGATATTACAGGCGTTGGATTCATTGCTAACCGTGTTCGTGAACGTTTAAATGGGAATGTTGCCTACTATAACATCAACCAGCACATTGATTATTCAAATGTTTGTATCCTCCATGCCCGATGCCACTTTTGTGCGTTTGCCCGGAAAAACATGCAAACCGAAGGTGCGTGGGAAATGAGTGTTGATGAGTTCTTAGACAAGGCGATGTACTCTATTGAGAACGGATGCACCGAAATTCACAGTGTCGGTGGTTTACACCCGAAACTGCCGTTTGACTACTACCTCGACATCATCCGTGGACTCAAAGAACGGATGCCACAAGTACACCTCAAATTCTTCACAGCTGTCGAAATTCATCATTTCTCGCGTATTTTCAAAATGTCGGTTGAAGACGTTTTAACGGCGTTGCGCGAGGCGGGTTTGGATTCTTTACCCGGTGGTGGTGCGGAGATTTTTGCTGAGGAGACACGCGAGAAAATTTGTCCAGGAAAACTCAGCGCAGACGGGTGGTTGGAGATTCACGACGTTGCGCATCGTCTCGGTATTTCCACAAACGCAACAATGCTTTACGGACATCTTGAGACGAATGAAGATCGAGTGGATCATCTCATTCGGCTCCGTGAACAGCAAGATAAATCTGGTGGGTTTGTGACGTTTATTCCGCTCGCCTTTCATCCTGCGAACACCCGTATGGCTTACCTGCCCTCAACAACGGGGTTAACAGATCTCAGGAACATTGCGGTCGCGCGTCTGATGCTCGATAATGTACCGCATATTAAGGTTTATTGGATTATGACCGGCTTGAAAACTGCGCAGGTTGCACTCCGTTTTGGGGCTGATGATATTGATGGCACCGTGACCGAGGAGAAAATTACACACATGGCGGGAGCGGATACGCCAGAGGCGGTCTCTGTCTCGTCGCTAACGCACCTCATTGAGGAAGCGGGTTTTGTTCCTGTTGAGCGTGACACGCTTTACAACGAGATTATTCGAGAGGGAAATCAGTGGTACAGAAAAGCCGCTTGAGGGTAGGCGCGGTCTCGTTTTTGAACACTAAACCGCTGATTTATCCCCTTTTGAACGAAGAAATCCAGACAGACATTGCGCTGAGTGTTGATGTGCCGAGCCGCGTTGCCACGCTTCTCAGTGAAGGTGAACTGGATGTCGGGTTGATTCCGATTATTGAATATTTTCGTGCGAACCCTTCTGGTCCCAATCTCTGCATTCTACCCGATATATCAATTGCATCGTACGGAAGTGTCAAGAGCATTCAACTGTTCAGTCGCGTACCGATTCAGGAAATTCGACGCATCGCACTTGATACGAGTTCCCGTACGTCCGTGGCATTGCTTAAGATTTTACTCGCTGAAAAATATGGAATTTCGCCAGCGTTCACAACTTGTGCCCCGACAGTAATTCCAAGTACAGCACTTCAGAACCGTCAGTATCCACCTTTTGAGGCAGTCCTCTTGATTGGGGACCCGGCACTCAGACATCTCGGGACAACGGAATATAGTGTGGATCTCGGTGAGGCGTGGTACAAGTTAACGGGATTGCCGTTCGTCTACGCGTGTTGGGTGGCGAGAGCAGGCGTATGCCTTGACAACTTACCGCAAGTCCTACTTCAGTCAAAGATGCGTGGTATCACCCAAATTTCGGATATTGCACAGATTGAGGCGCGAAAGTTAGGGTTGCCTGAAACCCTTTGTCTCGACTACTTGCAAAATTGCATCAAGTATGACCTTGACGAGTCCGCAATCGCTGGCATCGAACTCTTTTATAAGTATGCTGTGAAAAATGATCTCGCACCGTCATGCCGTTCTCTAACTTTTGCATAGGGTTGAAAAGGGGGAGGAAAATGGAGACAGCTGAGCAATCTACTAACGGGACTGAGTTTGTGAAGCAGTTTGAAGACTATCTCAAAAGTTGTGGACTCCGTTTAACACAAAAACGGTTGGATGTCTTAAACCAAGTCTTTGACTATCCGGGGCATTTCCAGACGGAGGACCTCTTGGTTCAGATGCGCCGAAACGGTTACTTGGTATCGCGCCCGACGATCTATCGTACACTGCCTTTACTGGTACAAAGCGGGTTGTTGACAGAGTTTATTGACGCACAGAAGAACACACGCTATGAGAGCATCCATTCGTTACGAGAGCACGCGCACCTTATCTGTCTGCGGTGCAATCAGATTGTTGAATTTAAAGAACCGCAGATTGATGCCTTACAGAAGGCGGTGTGTGAAGCACATGACTTTAAAGCCGTACGCTTCCGTAATGAGATCATCGGTTATTGTGCTGAATGCCAAGCGGAGATAGAGCCAAAAGCGTCTGACGAGGATGACGAGACCACTGCTGCTTAAGTCGAAAAAACTTGACATGCGTCTGGAAATGTCGTATAATTCAGAAAAGGCTTCTTTAATAAGGTTATAGACTACGTCTTATGTATACGCCACAAGTAACCGACCATTACGAAAATCCCCGCAATATCGGGACGCTCTCGGATGCTGATGGCGGTGCTACTGTCGGTTCTCCCGCTAACGGTGAGATGGTAAAGCTGACGCTTAAGATAGTGGATGACGTAATTGTCGCGGCGAGGTTCCGAGCCTTCGGATGCCCTACTGCTATCGCGAGTGCGTCTGTGCTTACCGAACTGGCTATAGGGACGCAAATCTCAGCGGCGCAGAAAATTACAGCAGTACAACTCTCCGATGCGTTAGGTGGGTTACCAGAAGATAAACTGCGTTATGCTGACGCTGCTGAAAATGTTCTAAAAAACGCAATTGCTGATTTTCTGTCCAAAAAGGAGGGGCACTCACCATGATTAGTGTCACAGAATCTGCCGCACAGAAAGCGATCACACTTATTAGTAATAGTGAAACTCCGAGTGAATCCGAACTCGGCTTGCGGATGCAAGTTGTCGGTGGCGGATGCTCCGGTTTCCAATATAGCCTCGAATTTGGTGGAAAAAAAGATACTGATAAAGTGTTTGAATTCCACGGACTGAAGGTTTTCATTGATCCGCGCAGCACACTCTATCTCGCAGGCTCCGTGCTCGACTATAACGACGGGTTAATGGATTCAGGCTTTAAAATAACCAACCCGAATGCTAAAAATACATGCGGTTGTGGCGAGTCCTTTAGCGTTTAATACCTCTGGTTCCGTTTTGTAGGTATGCTGCGTGGACTTGTCTATTTAAAAAAATATTGCTCTTTATCGAAGCGCGCCCGGACAGGCGCGCTTTTCAGTTTCTAACTGCTTGATAGACTTACGTCCACGACGATCTCAACTCATGTACCTTCAGCGATACCAAAGTCGCTTCGCTGCCATCTGCGTAAATGCCGATGTCGGCATTATCTAAGTCCGGCAGGAAATAGGAAGTCATCGACAATTCACCGTTGTTCCCAAACGC
>JAAXHI010000262.1:27685-47326 GCA_012270875.1 Candidatus Poribacteria bacterium
ACCACTTCTTTCGAGGAATGTCAGTTGTTGTTCTGCGACATCATAACGGATGTCCTGCCCACGAATCTTGAACCCGACACTGCTGGCATCGTTGAGTGCGATTTCGGCACGGATATCGAACAATTCACCTGTTAACCCCGCAAGTGGGTCTTCATCCGGTTTAAGTGCAAGATCGCTCCACGCGTGTGTATACGTATGGATGTTTTCAATTTCTGCTACCGGTTCTCGATGCAGACGGATGCCCTCTGAAGTCGTCCGAAGCGTCAATTGACACGGGAAACTCATCTGTTGGTTGAAAGGCATATCTGGTGGATTGCTGCCACTCATCCAGGCAATTTGGATGCGTCTACCGTCGGACTCTGGCACGTCGCTCCACGTCTGTGCTGCATAGAAATTGGCACCGTAGTCAGCGCGATGTGCCTCGTCTTCTGGTGTAAACGTTGTGCCGTCGAAGTCACCGACAAAATACTTCCCTGCTGCGCCCCAGAAAACCCATTTGGTATTCTCAGGATCGCCATCAACAGGTAGTTCAAAGATATCAGGACATTCTGTATCTGGAATCTCCAGATCGGATAACCGCGTCCACTCTTTAAGATCCGTCGAACCGAACAATGTGAAGTCGTTCTTATCAAGGTAGAGTGCCATCACCCATTTTTGCGTCGGTTCGTGCCAAATAACCTTCGGGTCTCGGTTGCTTGCGACGATGTGTTCAATGACAGGGTTGCCATCATATTTTATCCAACTCCGCCCACGGTCGTTGCTATAGGCAATACTTTGTGTGAACGGTACCGGCTCTGGCGCGTGGCTACCGGCAGATGTGTAGAAGTTGACAAGCACCGCCTCGTCACCTGTTTGGAAGCCACCGGTATTCTTCCAATCCACAACCCCGGAACCGGAGAAGATTGTACCGAGTTCGTCCGGGTGGATGGCGTGTGGCAGTTGCTTCCAATGGACAAGGTCTGTACTGACAGCGTGTCCCCAAGTCATGTTGCCCCAATTAATACCTGATGGATTGTGTTGGAAAAAGAGGTGGTACTCGCCTTTGTAATGGATTAACCCGTTTGGGTCGTTAGTCCAGTTGGTTTTTGGTGTAAAGTGGAACTGTGGACGATACGTTTCCTTATAAGCTGTCTGAATCATTAATTATTCCTTTCCGTTTTGAACGTTGCAAAGGGATACATGCGATTTCATCTGTTTTGTAGATTATTCTATGCACATCTGCTATTTTGTCAAGAATCCTCTTTTACATCTATAGAGTCATTTCTGTCAGGGTCATTTCTATATTTTTTAATTGACATCTGAGACTTTTTCTGATAGAATTTTGCCAAATTCATATCTCAGAGGACACAAAGGATGCCGACCGAAGCAGAACTTTACGATGCTGCGCTCACTCATTTTGCCGAAAACGATCTTGAAGCGGCTGTCAATGCTTTCAAAGAATTGGTTGACACGTATCCAGATTATGTTGATGGATTCCTCGGGTTGGGACACGCTTATGAACGGCTCAGTCGCTATGATGAAGCCATTGAAGCCATTCAGAAAGCGATTGATATTAACCCGAAGGATCCGCTTGTATATACCAGTTTGTCTATGTGCTATCAGCGAAAAGGAATGATCCAAGAAGCAGAAGATGCGATGGCAAAGTCGCAGCAGCTGCAGATGGAAGGATCCGGTTCATCTACGTAATTTTTTAAAAACTGGTAGGGTTACAAATCTCGCCAACGAAAAATACTGAGGTTCCATAATGCCAAACACTACCCTACTTGATCCAACTTCTCAAGGTGATGTGTCTGCGAAGTTTCTTGCACCGCGGCTTGATAGCCTTGATGGAAAAGTGATGGGATTGCTTAATATCACGAAAAATGGCAGCGATATTTTTCTTGATCGCATTGCTGAATTAATGCAGGAACGGTTCGATATCGCCGAAGTGGTTCATGTTAAGAAACCGACTTTCTCGCGTCCGGCACCAGCAGAATTGCTCGTTGAACTGGCGGAGCAGACAGACTTCGTTATTGAAGGACTTGCTGACTGAGGGTCTTGTATATCGTGCAGTATGCACGATGGAAGTGTATTAGAAGAGCGCGGTGTGCCAAGTGTGGCAGTTTGTACAGAGGTTTTCTTCGCTGCGGGCAAAGTCCAAGCGCGTGTACTCGGTCACAGTGATTTGGAACCGCTGACTGTTGCGCACCCGATCCAGAGTTTGACCCCGGATCAGATTCGTGAACGTGCAGAGGGAGCGGTTGAAGAGATCGTTGCGCGGTTGACGAAGAACGGTGCGTAAGTTGTAATTTGCGTAAAACTAAGAAACGCCGTAAAGTATAGGTGTTACGGCACACCGGCGTGTGCCTACTACTATATCGGACGGCGTTTTAGATTTTAAACTGCAATGTCATGGACGCTCCGGGTTGTAAATCGTGCCACTGCTGTAAGAGTGTCTGCAATTTCTGTCGTATCATCTCAAGTTGTTCATCCGTGATGCTTACGGGAAGCGTCTTGCTGTGTTCTTGAAATATCCCATTAGCGTTAGCATCTTGGATATTCGGCGTGTTAGGAAAATCAGCCTGTAGTAGTGCTACAATCGGCTCGGTGTCCATCACTTCTTTCGGGATTTCAAAAGGACGTTTTGCTTTGGGTTCGCTAAAGTCGGGGATGTTGTGTCCTTTTGCCACGAGTCCGAAGAACGCGTTTTTAAAACCGAGGGTTGTTTCAATGACGTAGTGTGCGAAGTCGTGATGCACAAATCCGCGATGGAGGTGCGTCCAAGTGATACTTCCATCGTCCCGAATACAGGTGAGTGTATCGGGTTTATGTTTCCATTGATGTTTCCCTTTTTTGAACCGGATAACCATTTGCCAACCTACTACTTGGAGACTTTTAGCGTTCCCCACAATGTTGCGAGTTTACCGCGCGCTTCGACATCCAGTGTGTTCACGGTTAGGTTGTTAATCTCTTTCTCATCGAGAACAGTGTTGTAGATTCTGGCATCCTCCACGCGAGCGACGACCCAACCGTACGCGGTGCCACCAATGAGCGCACGGGGACCAAAAAGTGCTTCTACATCGCCTGCTTTCCAAGATACGATGGGTCCCATGGTATAATCACCGATGAGATCGCCGTTGCGATAGATCATGATTTTTGCGTTCCCGCCGTCATCTTCATAAGAAATCGCGAGTTGAATCAACTTTCCTGTCTCTTTTTCCTCGAATCCGGGGTCGGCATCCTGCGTGCGTCTAAAGAAACTGCTGCCAGCCATCCAACGTTTCGGTTGGCGTTCAGCATAGACGATTGCATCAAAGGTATCTCCACTGCTTTTATTGACCGCCAACGTAGCACCTCTGGTGACATTAAGGTCGTCTAAATAGAGCCATGTTACCAAGGTCTTGTCGGGACCGATGTCGGGACCTTTATAACCTGTCGTCATTGCCCACTCGTTATTGCCGATGTACAATTTCCCATCCTTGACCTCGGCATCTAAGAGATCAATCTTGCCAAAATGCCCTGTTAAGTCCTCTAATTCGGCACCGTTTTCAAAAGTCCAATGCCCAATTAGGTCTTCTTTTTTCTCGCCTTGCGCCAACACTGGGATCACGAAACCGAACACCAGTAACATAGAGAAACTCAAAATGAAATAGCGTTTCAAAAGTTTCATCGTTGTCCTCCACTGTTGAAGTAGTCTTTTTAGGATTTCAATGGTTAGGGGCATTGCCACCGAGTCATAGGGTTACAAAAGAGCCACAGGAAACCAACAGCCTATGGTACAATTCGTTTCAATGGTTAGCGGCATTGTAACCGAGTAATAGAGGGTTGTAATCTGTGAAATAGGTAAGGCGAGGTCCGGGGACCTCGCCTCAAGGGTTATTAAGGGTTGGTTTACTGGATGAAGATAAATGATCGCGATGAGAGGAGTGCCCACAAGAGGTCCTCGCACCCTGCGCGGCGTTTCGGACTCTCGGCGATATAGAATTTAGCGGTTTCAAATTCTTCATCCGTCGGGAACCGACTCAAAGTGCCGAGATACAACTCCGTAATGAGTTTACCGTCGTCAGGACTCTCCTTAATCAAACGGGTAAGCACGCCGTTAGAATTCCTCAGTTTTTTATGGATGTAACTGGAGTTAATCATGTGGAGTGCCTGCGTTAGTGTGGGTTCCAGTTTCGGATCTAAATCACCGAGGAACTCTCGATCGGAGCGTCCATAGAGCGATAAGAAGCGCGAACTCACCGGCAGTGGCAGTTCCACAGAACGCGTACCTGCTGGATACCGTCCATATTTTTCCTCAGTTTCCGTAACGTCGTTTAAGACATCTAACAAAACCTGAGCCATCATAGGCCGCGGATAGAAGCGTGAGAAAAAGCGGTCGTCCAACTGGTTTGTTTCATTGGGTTCCGCGGAAAGTTGGTATGTGCGCGAATTGAGGATCTGTCTGATGACGTGTTTCGTATCAAATCCACTTTCCACAAAAGCGTCCGCCAATGCTTCGAGAAGTCCTTCAACACTTGGTGGTGTTGTTGCCCGCATGTCATCAACCGGATCAACGATACCTCTACTGAAATAGTAGCTCCAGAGACGATTCACAGTCGCTTTTGCGAAGTATGGGTTCGTTGAGGAGGTCATCCAGTCAGCCAGTACCTGCAGGACATCGCCCTGATAATTTGGAGCGAGCGATTCGCCACCGAGGAAGGTCGGGAGTGCCACTTCGCCGCGGTTACCTTGTACAGATTGGTTAATAACACGTCCCCTTGGGTTATAGGAGATGACCTGTTCGTTGTAGAGTTCACCGCCTTGGATTCTGACCTTTCCGGTGAAGGCAGCGAAATTCCAATAATCATCAGTTGTCCATTGGTCGAAAGGATGCTTATGGCATCTTGCGCAACTCAGACGGATCCCCAGGAATACCTGTGCGGTTGTTTCTGCTCTGCCTGCGGGTTGGCGTTCAATACGGTAGTAGTTTGTAGGACCGTGTTGATAAGTGCTGCCTCGCGCCGTGATGAGTTCTCGGACGAAGGCGTCGTAAGGTCTGTTTTCCGTTACTGCGTCATGTACCCACTCGTGGAAGAGCGTCGCCCCGCGTTCACCAAACGCTCCGTTTCCTAAGGTGCGCGGGTGAATGCGCAACATATCGGCTAATTTCAGTGTACGTAAGTGGACCCACTCCGGTGTATCAAGCAGCATATCAATGAGGTCCGAGCGTTTGTCGGAACTTGTATCTGAAAGGAACGCTTTTATTTCATCGGGTGTAGGCAGCCTCCCAACAGTGTCCAAATAGACTCTCCGCATAAAGACATCATCGGTCGTTAATGCAGAGGGACGGATATTCAATTTTTTCAGTTTGGCAAGTACAAACTCATCGATAAAGTTATTGGGTGTGAATTCGGATTCTTGTGATGTTGCGTCTGTTTCGGAAACGCGCGGAATCGTTACAAACGCTGCGTCGACAACACCTAAGAAGCGTGCGATAACCGCAGTCCCACCCCATCGGACGCTTGTCACTTCGCCGTTAGGAGATACCTCGGCGACAGGTGCGTCCTTAGATTCATATACGGCTTTTTCGGTTACATCTTCAACGGATCCGTCCGAAAAATGGGCGCGTACTTTCAGTTGTGCTGTTTGTCCGACATCAGACAGGACAAAAGAGCTCGGTTCAATTTCGAGTTTCTGCAGGCGCGGTTCGTCGTCGGAAAAAGGTGCGCCCGCTTCAATCCAGCGCAGGATCGTCAATGCTTCCTCTGAGTTAGGGTCAAACCGTAAACCGCCTTCATGCGGTATCTGTCCTGTGGGTTTGAGAAAGAAGAGGCTCTGGTCGGGTTCGAGGAGGTTGATACGCCTGCCTCGGTTGTGATGGACGATCGGTTCATAATCTGATTCTGGATTCAAGGTCAACAAAGAGAGATTTAGTCCGCCCTGTCCGCCAAATTTTCCGTGGCACATGCCGGCAGAACACCCTTGTTTGTCAAGGATCGGGGCAATATCTTTCAGAAATTTAACAGACGGTTCTGTCTCGTTCTCGGACAGCGTAGTTGTGGGCACAAGGTTTGCGCTGTCAGTTGCGTTTGCTTGTGCAGTGAGTGGTATCGCTAACGTTAGCAGCACCATAAAAGCGAATGTTGCAAACCGGGGGCTTGCGTCTGCTGCCTGTGGACTTTGTACTGTGGTTTTCAATAGGCGACTCATGAGAATACCTCCGTGAAAACTTCGGTTACATGTTCTACAAACAGAAATTCAACACCTTCTTGAATGTCTTCAGGGACTTCAATGAAGTGTTTTTCGTTGCCTTGTGGTAGAATAACTTTCTTGATACCTGCCTGTTTTGCCGCGAGTATTTTTTCCTTTACGCCACCGATTGGTAGCACTCTTCCTCTGAGCGTGAGTTCACCCGTCATAGCGATCTCAGGACTAATCCGTTGCTGAGTGGCAATGGAGGCGAGGGCGGTTGCGATGGTAATACCTGCCGAGGGGCCGTCCTTCGGAATCGCCCCTGCCGGTACATGTATATGAATATCTTCTTCTAATACACTCGGATCAAATTTGAGCGTATCGGCTTGGGATTTGACGTAACTGAGTGCGGCTTGTACAGATTCCTGCATAACATCGCCGAGTTGTCCAGTAATGCGAAGTTGCGTATGTGCATTCGTTTTTTTCGTGGTAGCCGCCTCAATGAAAAGAATCTCGCCGCCAGCGGGTGTGACAGAAAGCCCGGTCGCGACTCCGACATCGGCTTGCCGACCTGCGATCTCAGAATCAAATTTCGCGGGACCCAAATATACTTGAATATCCCTTGCCGGAATGATTGTTAGCTTCGTGTTGCCTTCAGCAACACGGCGCGCCACTTTACGGCAGAGGGTCCCGAGTTCACGCTCTAAGTTCCGTACACCCGCTTCTCGGGTGTACTCGCTGATTACTTTGTCGATGGCAGTATCTTTAATGTGAATCAAATCATCTTTTAATCCATTTGCCGTTAATTGGCGAGGGATTAGGTACTGTTTAGCGATAATCTGTTTTTCGTTGGCGGTGTAACCCGGCAGTTCTATCGTTTCCATCCGGTCTCGCAACGGCGGCGGGATCGTATGGAGTTGATTCGCCGTTGTGACAAACATCACTTTCGAGAGATCGAAAGGAACATCAAGGTAATTGTCCGTGAATGAATGATTTTGTTCGGGATCAAGTACCTCCAGAAGCGCGGAAGCTGGATCGCCGCGAAAATCCGATCCGAGTTTATCAATTTCATCAAGCATAAAGACGGGATTATTGGACTCGGCTTGGCGGAGCCCTTTGACGATTCTGCCGGGCATAGAACCGATGTAGGTACGCCGGTGTCCGCGGATTTCGGCTTCGTCATGCATACCGCCTAATGAGATACGTACGAATTTTCTGTCCATTGCGCGTGCGATGGATTTACCGAGCGATGTTTTTCCGACACCGGGGGGGCCAACGAAACAGAAGATCGGACCCTTCATGTCGGTTTTGAGCATCCGTACAGCGAGATACTCCAGTATCCGTTCTTTGACTTTTTCGAGGTCGTAGTGATCAGCATCGAGTATTTCTTGTGCCTCTGCGAGGTCTAAGGCATCCTCGGTGCTAACAGCCCATGGCAGGTTTAACAACCAATCCAAATAGTTCCGAGAAACGGTAGATTCCGGTGAGAATGACTGCATTTTGGCGAGTCGCTTGAGTTCTTTTTCGGCTGCCTGCTTCGCTTTTTCGGGCATTTCGGTTTTGCGAAGTTGTTCTCGCATTTCATCAATCTCAAGTTCTAAGTCGTCCGCTTCACCGAGTTCGCTCTGGATCGCTTTAAGTTGTTCACGGAGATAGTATTCGCGCTGTCCTTTATTAATAACAGCCTGTGCATTATTTTGGATTTTACTTTCTAATTCGTGCAGGTCGAGTTCTTTAGCAAGAATAACAGCGAGGGTATTTAATCGTTCCTGAACAGAGACTGCCTCCAAAATGCGTTGCTTATCGTGGGGTTTTAAATCCAGTACAGCAGCGATATAATCGGCGAGGCGGCCGGGTTCATCAATCATTGTTTTCGTGATACTGCCGTATTCTTCTTGGTAGCGTGACGACATTTGAACGATGCGTTGAAACATTTCATCGTTGCTGCGCACGAGTGCCTCAACTTCTAAATCCGTTTCTGTGTCAGATGCCTCATCTGTTTCATCGCTGTCAATAATGGCGACGCGCGCCTTAACGAATGGTTCCGTGTGTAAGATTTCTTCAATTTCCACCCGTTCGCGTCCATGTGCGAGGAACAAAACATCTTCATCATCAGTTTTGTAGCGGAGGATATGAATCAAGCTTCCGATTGGACTGAGATCGTCCTTTTGAATTTCTTTGATTTCTTCTTTTGAGAGATCTTTTTTCGGACGAAAGATGCAGAGCACTCTTTCATCATCCATAGCATGCTCAATAGCCGAGGTCGCCATCTTTCCGGAGAGTGCGACGTGATGCGGTGGAAATGGCGGCACCGGCGGCATGTACGGAAAGACGACAAGGTCGTCGAGCGGTAGAATCGGGAGTTCTTGTATAAGTTCTTGTTGATCGGTAGTGTTTTCAGATTCGTTTTCTTTTTCTTCGGTTTTCATGTTTTACCTCCAGTCTTATGGGGTTATAAGTTATAAGTTATAAGTTATAAGTTAAAGACAGGACTTACGCAAATTAAGGAAATATTGGACATTTCAATGCAATTTCAATGCAAAAAGAGGAAATTTCTGCCATTTAAACCCCCTACGTTTTCCCTTATCAGGGACTTTAAGGCAAAATGCGTAAGTCCTAAAAGAGATATGTTGTGGCAGTTACAACAAAAGCGACTGCGACAAGAGATTAACTTATAACCACTTAACCAACTACTTATAACCACTTCTACAATCAAGGCCAGAATTGATATAAGGTGGTATTCGCGAGAATACTGCCAATGCTCCACAAACTGCCGCTTATATAGTCTCCGAGCGCGAGTCCGAGGAAAAGCGGCACAGCGCGTCTGTAGGCTTTGAGTCCGCCGTGATATAGTATAAGTGCTTTCGCTACATAAGCGACAAAGATACAACTCCAGAGGTTAGACATACCCCAACTATTTGCCATAGCATAGCCGAGCGGATGCAGGGGCCACCATAGGAATCGGGTTCTCAATAGTGTTAATCCGAGTGCGACACCTGCGCCACCCCCCATAAAGGCGAGTGCGGGTACATCAGTTCCTTGTGGATAATTGATCCAGTTCTCAAGCTGCCGATAAACGCCTCTCCCGAACCCTAACGCCCAGGGTCCATAATAGCCGGTCTCGGCACCGTGTCTGTAGTAACTATCTAATAACAGCCAAAAGACGACGATTGCGCCCACCAAGGTTGCTATGAGGATCGCGGCAGCGGTATGCTGTGGACGTATCCCTCGCCGTTCTGAGATTTTTAATGCCTCCAATTCTTGCGGCATCGGGTGTGCTCGGTACGCTCGGTTGAAGAACATGTACAACGAAAAAACCGCTTTTGTACTGGTTGTCAACCGTTGAGAACCGAACGTTGTCACGATTAGCCCGTGTGGGTCAACTCTGTGCAGATCGTGAACCAAGAACCCCAATTCGGCACGAAGTCGGGCAATCATCGTTGCGAGTAGAAAATAAAGCCCGAAAAAGAGCGGGATCACCCAAAGAGCCATTCCAGCCTTATAGGAAAACACTGTCAAAAACAGCGTCCCGCCCAGAATACCGATGAACGCGATGTGGTAAGGCATCGGTTCACGCTGCATATCTATCCGAGAGGCGCCGCGGAGTCCATCTACGATACCGGTAAAAACTCGCTTGAGATGTGTCCTTCCGACCCAAGCGGCGGTACCGAGTAGTACCATATACGCCCCGAAGCTTTGGGCATCGGCGTAAGGGTACCCCGGCAAGTTCCGCACGCCAAGAACGCTGCCAGCCATTAACTCAAATTTGTATACCCAATAAAACACCCAACACGAAAAAAGTAAGTCGAGTGGAATAAGGAAACTAATTCCAATCGCAAAAGGATAAAACGAGAGGCGTACACCGCCCATTGCGTTCCAAGGACGACCGGTAAAGTATTGATGGATGTTTTGTCGTTTAACAGGCAGATACGGGACTGTCGGATAAATCGAGTTCAACAAATTCAGGACACTAATGGCTGTGGCAATACCAAAACCGAACCACATGAGTTTATTTTTGAAAAAACTCGTATTCGTTTCTGTCATCGCGAGCGGCAGTTGGATAATCGGATAGGTTAACCGTTCACGTTCCGTCCACTGGAGACGCAGAAGAGTGTTGATACATAGCATCACGAACATCAACACAAGAATAAAGAGTGTCCACCATGCGGCGGGTCCTGCCCAAGCGGTCAGATGCGTCTTACGGTAAAGGGTTGATTGCCCTTCGTAATATCCTGACAAGACGCTGGCATCCTGCACGGTTAACCATGTCGGAAGTTCCTTCCAAAAGAGTTGTTGCCACTCGTTCTCAGATGTTGCGAACCGAAATGGATGTCCGAGTATCGTGACCAGGATCTCCATCATATCGTGCGAACAGAGGGAAGAAACGATGCACAACATCACATAGATTGTGAGCAATTCCGGTGGTGTCAACCGTAGTGCTGGTGACAGTTTTCCCAATACTGCGCTGAGTACCATCAGCCAAAAGATGATGAAAATGACGTTAAACAGCGGATGAATCAGTGTCGGATGCGTATATCGGACGACCTCTAATTCGATGATCCAGAAAACATTGATCGGAATTAGAAGCATCGCTATGACGAGTGCCTTAGGCGTTAAACCACGTTCACCGTTTCTAATGTTCCTTGCGGTTTGTTCAGGTAAGTCTTGCAAAAAACGCCCTCTCCGTATATCCGGTTTCCCGGTGCATTGCTTGGGCTGACGCGCTTTATTGGGAGACCGCTTCTATTCCGCTTATCTATCGAATCCATCCGCGTTCGCCTTCTATGAGCACCTCCGTTTTCAGTTCTGCGCAACGCTGCTGATAGTCCTGCAAGGTTTTTATTGCTGCTTCTCCGGTGAGGACAGTCGGAAACTGCCCTCCAATTTCAGGTGTTTCTGAGGTTTCCGTAGGTTTTCCTGGACGTACCGATTTCTTAGGCGGATCCGTCAAAATAGGGATTAACTCAATAGATTTCAGAGTGCCAGCATTAAACGTTGCTTTCGGGATGACTATGTGTGAATGTTGTTTATCATAAGTATCATAGATAAAATCTGAAAGACTGTAGACGATGGGTTTATTCTGGTACAACTCAATGCCGCCAAAGGTATGTAGCTGCTGGCATAGTACTATGTCTGCGCCAGCGTCAATGAGTGCGTGTGCAAAAATTCGCTGTCTTCCGATTGCCTCATCTGCTGAACGTCCTTGTTTCCCCCAATGTAGCCAAACGACCACAAGTGCTGCTTTTGTGCGTGCTTGTTTGACAGCGTCCGTCATTTCACTGTAAACGGCGTAAGCGAGAGGGTCTTCAGTGTATCGCGTGAAGGCATTTATCCGATAATATGCCAACAATGCGACCTGTTGCCCAGATTCAGTTTCCGCTACACCGAGTGGTACCCATGCGGGGAGTTTTGCTGCTTCAGCATCTGTTCCGGCACCGATGGGTTTAACATTATACCACTCCAGCTCAGTGATGGTATCTTCTAACGCCTCAAACCCAAAGTCCATGATGTGTGGTGTAGCTAAGGAGACAGCATCGAATCCGGCATTAGCGATGGCTCTTCCGAGTCCCGGTGCTGAACGGAAAGGATGTTCAATCCCGTATCGCGGCTCTCCTCGCTCCGAGATGCTGGCGTTTAACGATGCGGTAGCGATATCCGCTGACTGAATCAAGGCGGTGGTTCCCTGAAAAAACACACCCGCCCCATTCCTTTCAATCACGGGGGTCATACGGCTACTGATCGTAATATCGCCGACAGCGAGCACTGAAATTTCATTAGCAGAACCCGTTTCACTTAGCAGACTGTTGGCGAATACCGTGCACAAAAGCCCCATCATCAAAAGGCGTATTTGAAGCTTTTTGCATTGTAGGTTGCTTACAGGATTTTCAAGGCGTTTAAATTTCATTGTTCTTCTGGGTTTTCATTTAGTGGATCTTCATCGAGATCAATATCTACGCCGAATTCATCAAACAGATTATCCGCTTTTAGTTTCATTCCGAGTGCGATCAGGGTTTCAGATAAAGTTAGCCGGTCAATTTTTGTTGCTTCAAGCGTTTCGGTTTCAGAGGTCAAATCTGCTCGCAATGCTTCTTGGTTTCGGCGTGTCTGTTCTCGGAGCAGCTTCGTCTCGTTAGTGAGTCGATCAATTTGCGCTTGGAATTCACGGGCAAACTCATCTACGAGTGCCGACAATTTCTGGAGGTCTGCCTCACCACGTCCAGCAATTCCATCGAGTCGGACATCTATCCGCGAATCGACGAGTGCTTCGATTTTGTCTGATGTTAGCAGCAAATTTTCGTTTTCAAGTTGTCCAGAAAGGTTGCGAATATCGGCTTTAACGTCTGCTATTTCGCCTACGAAGCGTTGCTCCATCGCTGCGAGTTTATCATCGACATGCTGACGCGTTTTCTCTAAGTCTTGTGTGAGTGTTCGCAACCGCTTGTTATAGTTCCGTACATACCTTCCAACGATACTGTCGCGGAGGTATTCCTCTAACTGCTGCGCCTTCGGCGTCTCCGTCTCAGTTTCGGTATCGGTATCGTCAACTTCGGGGTTTTGGACATCTACATCTATAGGTGTTTGCATGTTTGTGCCTCTCCGTCCTGAGTTGCCTTACGCACGTTTTGACCGCTTAAGGATAATTATAGACATTATCGGACTGAACTGGGTTGTCGGCATCTTGGAAACCGTCATCTAATTTGGACGCTGCTTCTCGGTTTGCGTTGAATTCTCGCAAGATGCAGCTGACGATTTCTTCTGTATACGCTTGTGCGTCTACGCGTTGCTGATTTGCCTCCCATGCCATCCGAGCCGCGGCTTCAAAGTATTCGGCATGTTTATAAGCATCAAGGATATCGCTGCCGCGTGAAAACGTTCCGTGTCCTACCCAATAAAGGATATGCCGCGCTGGATCGCCGCCATTCTGAAAGAGTCGTAGACTCTCATAAGAGAGTTCTGGGATTCCGGGTGCGCGTTCCTCAACAAAGCCGATACCGCCAGAGGGGTCATATATAATGGGCGTTTCCGGTTCGTATCCTCTGAGGAAATCGTAGAATTTATCTGGTGCGCCGTGTTCTGTCCGAGAAATTAGGTTCAGGAACTTCGGTTGTAGATGGACGAGTGCATTAAATCCGTGTTCCGCTAATTGCTCAAAAATAAGGAGGTAATGGAACATCTCACTCGTCGGTGCAGGGGGTGCGACCCCATTTTGGTTTCGATCCAAAGTCGTCTGATCTGGCGTACCGAAACGCATCCGATAATGTGTGCCATCTGGCTCCACCTCAACGAGCGTTAAATTGAGTGCGGGATGCTCAATACCAATCATGTCCAGACGTGAACCCGATTTTGTGAGTAGCACGTGTCTGCCTGCCAACCCTTTAACAACGATCTGCGGGGGTAATTGATAGCGCGGTGATGCCTCATAAGAGATGAGACAGGCATTGTCAATCGTTTCAGTTAAGATTGCGCCCATATTACCGGCAGTCGCCCATAGATAGTCGTGCGCGTGTGCATGTGCGCCGACCCACCCCATCTGTCCTATCAAAGTCCCGCATTCACTATCGGGAGAGATAGGGTGTAAGTTGGGATGGTATCCGCGTTCTCGCCAACGTTCATAGCGATATGTCTGTGGCGGTGGTGCTGTTAAGGCGTTTATGAGATACGGATTGACTAATGTTGAATCCACTCGCAATTCGACTCCTCAGATTAGAATTAGAACTCAGTTTCCAGTGTGATATCGTCCTCTTACTGTAAGTATACCATGTCTAACAAAAAAGCGCAAATTTTAATGGTTATCAGTTGTCAGTACGGTTTCTCTCACTGCGAGGCATGAAAACCTTTCGATTGTCAGGACGCAGTATTCAGACCTGTCTGTTTCTTTCTTGGCGGGGAGGAAGGGACGGAGGGATGTGGTATGAAATTTCACAGTTTTCATAGCAAATCGGTGTGCTATGAAATTTATGAAATGCTGTGAACCTACGTCACAACTATGTTTTTGACGGTTTGGTGGCGTGTGCTATGAAAGCTGCTATGAAATTTGCTATGAAATTTTCAGGGTTTGATTTTTCGTTTCTGGATGTTCCAGTGCTAATCTGGAAATGTGATGCGTTCGTAGATTTCTCGCAAGGGTAGTTCGCATTGGATGGAGGTGAGTGGTAGGCTTTCCTCAAGTTCTTGGAAGTCGGTGAAAATCCAGTCTCTCCCTGTAAGCGGTGCGGTGCTTTGTTTTTGTTGGCGGCGGTAGTGTTCGACAAGCACCTTGTCTTGGGCGACGAGGACGTATTCCTGCAATGATGGAAGTTGTCGGTAGTGTGCGAATTTTTCGCGGCGATCATAAACTTCGGTTGAAGGCGAAAGAACCTCTACCAAGATAATGGGGTTGAGAAGTATGTCAAAGACATCATCTTCAAAGCGCGGTTCTTCACAAACGACAACAACATCTGGGTAGAAGTAGGAGGTTGTGGTCGGTGTGCTGACGCGCATATCGTTCGCATAGGTTTCACATCTGCTGTCTCTTAATAAGGTGCGGAGTTCACCAGATATGTTCCCTGTAATGAGATTATGGGAGCGACTTGCACCGGACATCGCGATTAACTCGCCGTTTATGTATTCGTGCCTGATTATGTCTGCGTCTGGTAGTGCTTTGCGTTCAAAAGCGATGTATTCTTCGGGTGTGAGGCGTGTTTGTGCTGCGGGGGTCGCCATGATTTTCTCCAGGAATGGTGTGAAATTGTGGCGTTTTATGTGAGATATTTTCCAACTTGTTTTTAGTATAGTATAATTATACTGTTTTTTGGTGTGGGTGTCAAGTTTTTTTGGTGTGCAAGCAGAGCATTTATAGTAACCCAAGTTACTACCTATCGGTTAGGAAACCGCGAGGAAATACGCAGAAATACTCAAGCAAATAAACCCTACGGAACTGAAGAGCGTTTTGAAGTTTTCAAGGTTTCCGCGTGGGGTCCGGTTCGGTTCGGAATGCAGATCGCATTTGGTCGAGTACGCCGCAAAACCGAACCTACCGGTCCTGTGGAGCGAGGCGGTTATTGGTTCTAAAATTGACACCTATCGGGCCTGCGGATCCAAAACCCCGAATTTAATTGAATTTGGAGGTGAAAGTGTGGTAAATTTTTAAGAAATCTTAAGATCCGAATTCTATTCTGACGAGGCAATATCTGTGTTCTTTTTTTAAATGATAAGACGTTTGCATGTCCAAAACGTTCAATAAAGAATTCACAGGTTAATGAAAGGAAATCTAAAAACTCTATGAGAACTGAAACAGATAGTATGGGGACGCTTCATGTTCCCTCTGACCGGTACTGGGGTGCACAGACACAACGTGCGCTCCAGAATTTTAAGATAGGCGATGAACGCCTGCCCCGCGCGGCTATATGGGCACTTGGGACTATCAAACAGGCGGTCGCGCAAGTTAACGCTGACCTGGGTTTGCTTGAAACTGAACTTGCAGAAGCGATCCGCGCGGCGGCACAAGAAGTTATTGACGGTACCTTGGATGACCATTTTCCACTCCGTATCTGGCAGACAGGTAGCGGGACGCAGACGAATATGAATGTCAATGAAGTTATTGCGAACCGCGCTATAGAGATGCTCGGTGGCGAAATGGGTAGTAAACATCCTATCCATCCGAATGATCATGTCAATAAATCCCAATCAACAAACGATGTTTTTCCGACAGCGATCCATTTATCAATGGTTCGTCAAATTCAGGAACATCTCGGACCACGCCTGACGAAACTGCGAGAGGCTTTTGTGGAGAAGGCATCTGAGTTCTCAGAGATCGTTAAGATTGGGAGGACGCATTTGATGGATGCGACACCGCTCACCCTCGGTCAGGAATTTAGTGCCTACGCGCAGCAACTGATCGCTGCGGAACAGCGTATTACGACTGCGCTGCCGCATCTCTGCGAACTCCCGATTGGTGGAACGGCTGTCGGGACTGGTTTGAATACACACCCTGATTATACGGCACGGGTCGTGGCGCGGCTTTCGGAAACAACAGGTTACTCACTTGAGCGTGCTCCGAACGCTTTTGAGGCACTTGCCTGCCGGGATGCTGTTGTCAGTGCCAGCGGTGCTTTGAAAACGTTGGCAGTTGCGCTGTTCAAGATTGCGAATGACATCCGATGGCTGGCATCCGGACCGCGGTGTGGACTCGGTGAATTGGGGTTACCAGAAATGGAGCCGGGTAGTTCCATCATGCCGGGGAAGGTGAATCCAACACAATGTGAGGCGCTCACAATGGTGTGTGCACAAGTTATTGGGAACGATACGACGCTGGCGTTTGCAGGTGCGAATGGGGCGTTGCAGCTGAACGTATTTATGCCGGTAATTGCCTACAACGCTTTGCAGTCTATACAACTGCTTGGGGATGGGTGTGAATCCTTCCGTGTTAATTGTGTAGAGGGGATTGTAGCGAACAGTGAGGTGATCGGACGACATCTTGCAGAGTCACTAATGCTTGTGACGGCGTTGACCCCACATATCGGTTACGATACGGCAGCAAAGGTGGCGCAATACGCACATGAACAGGGATGTACGCTCCGTGAAGCTGCGGTTGCGATGGAGGTCTTGACAGAAGAGGCTTTTGATGAACTTGTCGTGCCCGGGGATATGACGCGACCGAATTTAGGGTAAAAGGTTTCTATATTTTTAGCAGGAAATGCAGATAAAAATTTAATTTATTTGCATTTCCCGTGTCATGCTGACCGTTTTTCGAGTTCAATTTCCCTTATAGTGAAGTACGACCAAACCTCATCCAAATTATCTCCACCTCTATAACTGCCGCCATAGGTAAAGAAATAGGTTCGCCCCGTTGTTTTTTCTAATCTGTGACAAATATCCGTTATGACTTGAACATTACGTTTAGCGTCTGAGGTAATTCTTACGGATAAGCCTTCAAACTTTTTATCGCGGTTAGGGCGCGCCTCATCATATTCCAGATAATCGTAATCTTCCAGAATCTGCTTGAGATCTCCTACGATTTCTTGGTTTTCGGAGAGTTTCACGACGGGTTCCTTTTACAGCCGCGTTTGAATACTGATAATTTTCTAAGCGGCAATTTGGTCTATTTGAAAGGTAGGTAGACGTGCGTCAACCTCGTAAACCAATTGTTTTTCTGCATGTTGGTCAAGATCTACTTCTTCCAAAGTGAAGAACGACCAGACCTTATCCACTTTATCTGTTCCTGTATAATTACCGCCACAAGAAAAAAAATAGTTTCGGTGCGTAACTGCCTCCAATTTGTGACAGATATCCGTTATGACTTGAACACTACGATCAGCGTCTTGGGAGGTAACATTGATCTGTAGCAAATCAGAGTTAGGCAGTGTCTCATCATATTCTAAATAATCGTAATCTTCCAGAATCTGCTTGAGATCCTCAACTGTTCTGAGCCATAAGTACACCTTGATTTGATTATCAGTTGGATTTTCACCAGCTAGATCTGCTGCAACGTTAAACGGTTCCTCATTATAGAAAAAATCTTGCTGTGCGGTAGGCAGATTTTCAATTGTCTGTTGTAAGGAGTCTGCCTCATTAGGCGATTCTGAAAAAATATTTTCCAGGGATTTGCGTACGAGTTGCCAGTATTGATCCACATAGCTGCGAGGCAAAGGCGTATTACTCTCTTTTACAGGAGCCATTTGTTATCCCCCCGTATCATCTGCCCAACTTTCTGCCTGTCTTAGAACCGTCGTCAGATAAAAGCCTCTGCCAAAATCTTTTAATGGTTTACAGAGGGCAAAGTCAATGCCGTGAGGCGATGCCTGTGAAGGCTTACTTATAGCAGTTGCTGCGTCATCAGTAGTGCCGTGGTAAAGTATAAGAGGACCATTTGTCCAAGGCAAAAGTTTCCTCCTGCATGATTAAGCTGAATTCGCGTTAGATAGCGCGGTCCTCTTCGGTGCTCCATTGGCTTCCTTGATGTGGATGATACAAGGACATAGGGGCAGATAGTCAAACCCGCCCCTATGATAGAGCGTATTATTCATCACCCAAAACAACAGCATCTTCGGCATCCGTGTCGGGGATGGTTGTGGATTCTTCGTCAGACTCAATCTGTCCGTCCCCGTTGGGTGCTTCTTCTCCCGGGGTCTGAGGGAATACTTCCATGTTCTGGAAACTGGAGAATCCACTGCCTGCGGGGATGAGACGACCGAGGATGACATTTTCTTTGAGTCCGAAGAGTTTATCGGTTTGTCCGCTGACAGCGGCATCAGTGAGTACCTTCGTTGTCTGCTGGAATGAGGCAGCAGAGATGAAGCTGTCTGTGCTCAAAGAGGCTTTACTGATGCTTTGGAGAATCGGTTCACCCGTAGCAGGCGTGCCGCCTTGCTCCAGAATATCGCTGTTGACGTGCGCGAAGCGTCTGCGGTGCACCTCATCATTCGGATAAAAGTCTGTGTCACCAGGCTCGGTAATGCGAATCTTGGTCAGCATCTGTCGGACGATGATCTCAACGTGTTTATCCTTGATAGTGCCTTTACCGTAGACTTTCTGGACTTCATCAACGAGATACGCCCAGACAGCCTCTTCACCTTCAACAGGTACGCCTTCAATGGTGGTGCGCCCGATACTCAAAATATCGTGCGGATTGAGGAAGCCATCAGTGAGCGGTTCGCCAGCGTTCACCCAATCGCCTTCAGCGACACGTCGTTTCTCATCAGGGATTTGGTAGATCTGACGACTCTCATATCCTTCGTGCTCGATGCGATATGCTGGAACACCTGATTTTGTGCCTGCAGATCGGATGTATCCCTCAATTTCAGCGATTTGCGCTGCATCACCGCGTTTGAGGCGACGTGCTTCAAAGAGGTCGGTAACACGCGGGATCCCTGCAACGATGTCAAGGTTCGCTGTTCTCTCATGAAGTTCGGCGAGCGTTTCTCCTTGACGGATGCTGTCGCCTTCAGTTAAAGAGAAGGAGTAATCTGCTGGAATGACATGCGATACTCGGGTTCCATCAGATGTTTCGACTTCAATCCGCATCTGAAGGGATAATTCATCTACTTCAAATCCGGGGAACCTCGTCTTAGCGTCTGCATAGTCGGCTGCTGACAATTCATCGTCAACGGCATACTTGCAATTCGGATGATAGACAGCCGTTACGGTATGGCGAACTTTCTTGTTCGCTTTTTCCAAAGCACGGTATTCCTTTGAAGGAAGAATTGTGCCCGGTTCGAGCCGTGTCTCTGTGTCTCGGTTGTCCTCAACGATCTCGTAGACGAGTTCAGTATCAAATCCTTTGAACTTCCGATTATATGCCTTGTAATCCGCATCGGAGAGTTCGGTACCGGCTTCGAGTTCCCGTTCCAGTTCAGGATGATGTACGCTAATAACCTCATAGAGGCTTGTGACTTTTCCTGCGAGTTCAGGATCAGTTTTACGGAGTGACTTATACTCAATCTCGGTGAGTCGGTCATCAACATTCACTGCTGCGGTTCCGTCTTCAACGTTTGTCACTTTATAATAGCG
>JAAXHI010000262.1:47376-61167 GCA_012270875.1 Candidatus Poribacteria bacterium
TCGTCGTGATACTGTTTTGCTTCACTCTCACCGAGCAAATCTCCCGGCTTCATCGAACAGTCAGGATGATAAACTTGTGTTACGCGGTGCCGTAGTTTTTGGACATCGAAACCGGTAAACCGTCTATGTGCGCGGGTTAACGCATCCTCTGTTAGTTCTTCGTCAACTTTAAGAGGACATTCAGAGTGATAAACCTTCGTTACGCGATGCCTTTCACCTTCCTGTTTTTCAACCTTAAACGCCCATCCATTATCTCGATACGCTGCGCAAACACGGTCGTATTCGCTGGCGTTTAATTGATGTTCAGCCTTAATCGGCGCGGCATCTAACTGCTCGGTATCGCTCGGCAAAGTAGGCTGTTCAAGGAGAGCGGAACCACCGGGGATTTCTTCATTAACGACGTAAATAGGCTTTGCATCCACTTCAAATGGTGTCAGCCAGGGGGTCATTTCTTCTGCTGGGACTTCCTGCCCTGCCTTAAACGGGAAGGACTTTTGGACTTCCTTATCTACGTCAATTACGCGGTAGACACGTTTGAAGCCAACATCGCCTTCTTCATCATCCGCGGATGCATTCGTCTGTCCGGGCGGCGCATTACTTGTTAACTTAAGGTCTTCTTCTTTAACAAGTTCGTCTGTTTCAGGGTTCAGGTAATATAATTCTACATTAAACCCTTGTCGGACACTATCCTTCAGCTGCGTCACTTTTTCTTCAGTGAGCAGGTCGCCAACAGCCACAGAGATGTCGGGGTGTTGCACTTGCGTCACGCGGTGGTGAAGTGTTACAAAGCGATGGAAACCGTATTCTGCGAGTGCCTTGTTGTACTCTACCTGTGATAACCGCTCCCCTATCTTCAGGTCGCATCTGTTATCCAAAATAGCAGTAACTTCGTACTGCCACGTCTTGGTATCAAAGCCTTTATAACGCTCAGCGTTTTCGCTATACTGTTTCTCACTGAGTAGTTCACCTTCACGCAGTTGACACTCGGGGTGGTTGACCTGTTGAACCTTGTAGGCGGGACCATCAAGGTTTGCGCGGTTTTCGGTAGCTATCCAGAGATCACGTTCCTTTTTGACGGTTCGTCCGGGTTGGAAATCTCGAAAATGCACGGTGCCACTAACTTTGGATAGAATCCTGTGTTGACGCGCTTCCGAAACATCTTCAACGGCACCACCTGTGTGGAATGTCCGCATGGTTAACTGCGTTCCGGGTTCACCGATGGATTGGGCGGCGATGATCCCGACGGCTTCGCCGACATTTACAATGCCATTCGTTGTAAGATCGTTACCATAGCATTTGGCACAAACGCCTTCGTCAGCTTGGCAGGTAAGCACGGAGCGTACCTGGACCACCTTTATATCGAGTGCCTCAATTTGGTTCGCCATCTGCGTGGATATAATAGTGTTTGCAGGAACGAGTACATCGCCACTCTGTGGATGGATGATATCTTCGGCAGCGGTACGTCCGCTGATCTTAAAGGCGAGATCGCCCCCCTCTGTTGCGAATTTCTGGATACTGTTCAACGTTCCACAATCTTCCATTGTAACGCGAACATCTTGGGCAACATCTACAAGTCGCCGGGTAAGGTAACCCGAATGGGCAGTTTTCAGTGCCGTATCCACCAACCCTTTACGTGAACCGTAAGTGGAGTTGAAATAGTCAAGTACATCCAATCCCTCACGATAAGAGGAAGTGATAGGTGGAATAAGGATTTCGCCGGTCTGTTTTGCCTTCAAGCCGATAACAGCGCTGATTTGCATAAACGGATTTTTCCGTGCCCGTGCGCCGCTATCTGCCATAATATGAACCGGACTGAAGCCTTCCACTGTTTTATCGCTAACCTCTGCACCGTCAGGATCGACATAGGGATGAACCCTACGGGGGTCGCCACGCTCAACAAGAGGTGTTTCGAGTTCAGGCAAGGTAGCAAACATAGTGTCTTCTACCGCTGAAATTGCATCCAACCAGATACGAATCTGCTCGTTTTCATGTTCTTCGCGATCGGTTGCCTCAACACCTTCAAGGAGTGCGTCAATTTCTTTCTCCGCCTCGCTCACTAACGCGTCCCTATTGTCAGGTGTGATATAATCTGCGATGCCGGGAGAGATACCGCTGAGGGTTGCGTATTCAAAGGCGAGTTTTTGGACTTTTTCAAGCACCTCAGTTGTGACGCGTGTGCCTAATTCGTTAAAGCATCGATGAATTAGGGTAGATAATTCCGTGCCGCCTGCCTCGGCATTGAAAAAACGAATATGCTGTTGTGAATGTTCATCTTCCCATACTAATTCATAAGGCAGCACTTCGTTAAAGATAACCCTTCCGACTGTTGTGAGGATCGGCTCTGCCCCTGTCTCAGTTCCATCATGTCCGTTAGATGTACAGAAGAGTTGGATACTGTCGTGGAGTTTGAGTTGACCGGCGGCGTGTGCGGTGATAACCTCTTCAGGATGCGCGAAGCGCCGATGGTACCAAGGCTTGTCTTGGAAAGTCTCAAAAGCAGCGGCATCACCTGTTGTGTAGGCTTCGTGCAAAAGTGCCGCGTCTTCAGCGTGTCCTGGTAGCGTCTTTGTGAGAAAGCTGGGTCCAAGGACCATATCGAGTTCAGGAACAGCGATGGGACGACCGTGAGAAGGTTTCAAAATGTTATGACTGCTGAGCATTAGGAGTTTTGCCTCAGCCTGTGCTTCTACTGTCAATGGCACATGGACTGCCATCTGGTCGCCGTCAAAATCGGCATTGAACGCCTTACAGACGAGCGGTGGGATTCTGATAGATTTACCTTCCACGAGGACAGGTAAAAATGCTTGAATACCGAGTCGGTGCAAAGTCGGTGGTCGGTTGAGTAGGACCGGATGATCGGCGATTACTTCTTCTACCACTTCCCAGACAGGTGAATCGGAGTCAACGTGTTCGGCGATATGCTTCGCTCGCTTAATCGTCTGTGTAAAACCGTACGCCTGAAGTCGCTCAATGATAAACGGCTTGAACAATTCAACTGCCATCCGTTTCGGTATACCGCATTGGTGTAGCCCTAATTCGGGTCCGACAACAATCACACTACGTCCGGAGTAGTCAACGCGTTTCCCGAGTAGGTTCTGACGGAACCGTCCAATTTTACCCTTGAGTACCTCGGCGAGGGATTTGAGCGGACGATTACCGGGACCGGTGACACGTCTACCGTGTCGTCCGTTGTCGAAGAAGGCATCGACTGCTTCCTGTAGCATCCGTTTTTCGTTCCGAAGGATCACTTCTGGTGAACGGAGTTGTATCAACTTACGGAGTCGGTTATTGCGATTGATGACCCGTCGATATAGGTCGTTGAGGTCGCTGGTGGCAAAGCGTCCACCTTCAAGCGGGACGAGGGGTCGTAAATCGGGTGGAATCACCGGGATAACATCAAGAATCATCCATTCGGGTCGTTGTCCGGCTTCGGCGAAATCTGCCATCTGCTTCAGCTGCTTGGCGACCTTAGATTTTTTCTGATGACTTGTGGTTTCTGCCAATTCTTGGGTTAATTCTTCTATCTTCGCTTCGAGGTCGATGTCACTGAGGATTTCGCGGATGACTTCTGCGCCGGTCCCTGCACGAAAACCGCCCCAATGCTTATTACTGTGCTCTACGTATTCAACTTCGGTTAACACTTGACCGACTTCAAGCGGGCAATCTGGATCCGTTACCTCAACAACAATAAAGCCTTCAAAATAGAGGACGCGCTCAACATCGCGTGAGGAGAGGCCACAGAAGACACCGATGCGAGAAGGGAGTCCCTTGAAATACCATATATGAGAAACGGGTGCGGCGAGTTGGATATAGCCGAGCCGGTCTCTGCGGACGCGTTGTTGTGTAATCTCAACGCCGCAGCGGTCGCATATCATCCCTTTATGTTTAATCCGTTTATACTTACCGCAGTTGCACTCCCAGTCTTTTTGGGGACCGAAGATCGCTTCGCAGAAAAGCCCTTCAGGTTCCGGACGGAAGGAACGGTAGTTAATAGTTTCTGCCTTCTTAACCTCGCCGCAGCTACAGGTGCCTCGCTCTGGGCAGTTAAAGGCTCCATCTGTAGCGTCAGCGGGTTTCCGATATTTGCAACTGGTTTCCTTCGCCGAGTCCTTGATCTGATCAGGCGAGGCTATTTTTATGGAGATGCTGTCAAATGCCGTGTTCATCAATCAGTGCTCCTTTCTTTTAGCCCTCAGCCTTCAGCGGTCAGCCGTCAGTAAAGAGGGTTTTGCGTTCACCAGACCTCTCTTAACTGAAAGCCGATAGTTGAAAACTGACAACCAATATACTATTCTTCATCTTGGTCGAGGGAGACATGGAGTCCGAGGGTTTGGAGTTCACGGACTAACACTTTGAACGATTCGGGTGTTCCGGGCGGATCCGGGTTAAGTCCCTTCACAACCGATTCATAAATTTCTCTTCTGCCAAGTACATCATCCGATTTGAGGGTAAGCATTTCTTGGAGTGAATGCGCTGCGCCATAGGCTTCCAATGCCCAGACTTCCATTTCGCCGAGTCGCTGACCCCCGTGTTGCGCCTTACCGCCGAGGGGTTGCTGCGTAACGAGCGAGTAGGGGCCTGTAGAACGCGCGTGCATCTTATCAGCAACGAGGTGGTTCAATTTGAGAAAGTAGACATATCCGACCGTTACTTCTTGCGCAAACGGTTCACCGGTTCTACCGTCAAAAAGGATGCTTTTACCCGTGCGCTTACTGCGTTCTGGGAGCTCGGTTTCGGCGAGCATTTCAAAGACTTCATCCTCGGTTGCCCCGTCAAAAACAGGGGATTCGACGTATCTGCCAAGTTCATGGCACGCCCATCCGAGATGGATTTCCAAGATTTGACCGACGTTCATTCGGGAGGGTACTCCCAAAGGATTCAACACTAATTCAACCGGTGTGCCGTCAGGGAGATAGGGCATATCCTCAGCAGGTAAAATTTTGGCGACAACGCCTTTGTTGCCGTAACGTCCTGCCATCTTATCGCCGACAGAAATCGGACGTTTGCTGGCGACGTAGACTTTGACGCGTTTGATAACTCCGGGTTTGAGTTCATCGCCCATTTCCAGTTGCTGAAGTGCCCGTTCTTTTTCCTCTGTGTAAGCAGTTATGCGTCCCTGTGCCATCTCTTCAACACGCTGAATATGCTCTCTCACGCTGGTATCGGTCACGTGGATGTCCGAAAAAGACATTTTAGACTTAGAGGCGTTACGTGCCTTCTGATAGTCGGCATCAGCAACGTCCTCTCCAACCGATAGTGTGCACTTCGGGTCGAAAACTGCTGTAATGTGCCATACGCTTTCGGTTTTGAGGTCTTTGGCGGTTTTACTGAGTTCTTGTTTCTCGTCTGTGGTCAATCGCTGATCTGCGGGTACAGGCTGTGCCGGAAAATCCTTGGATGCCTTTTGATAGTCGGCATCGGAGATATCTTGTCCCTCAGTCAACGGACACGTTGAATCAAGAACGTCTGTAATGTGCCAAAAGAGATCTGCTTGCAAACCTTGGTAGATTTCGCTGGCATCTCTCCATTGTTCCTCAGTAAGTTCATCGCCTTCCGAGATGGGACACCCGGCTTCTTCAAGTTGTGCGACGACAGCTTCTTCAAACTCGGCACGCGCTTTCGGTGTTAGTGCTGTATTATCCACGAGTTCATAGAAATCCCAGTTATCAGGCTCCGTGTCTTCAGTTAGCAAAGCCGCGAATCGCGCGTCTGCTGCGGCGAGTATCTCCTTGAGCTGCTCGGCATCTTCGTCCTCAGCCTGAGCATCCTTATGTATAGCGATAGCAACCACGCTACCATCGAAACCGAGAAGCGAAACATCAGCCTGTTCAGCTTGTGCACTCAAAGGTTCATCTTCCAGCACATAGAGTTCACTATCTCCCAAGAGCGGCTTGCAAACTTCACTGAAATATGCCTCCGCTGCGTTGACGATTTCGGGAGGAGCAGCTGCGGATATACCTACATCTTCAAAGTTTTCACTCTCGTCGCTATCAGGCGTTATCGGTATTTCATCGGAAGCGTCCGAAGTGCGTATTGCGATACTGGGGATTGGTTCAGGGATACTCGTTACGCTATAACGCGGTTCAGCCGCGAAGGCTTCAGCGACTGTATCCTCTGTTACTATCCAATATTCATCTGCCTCGAAACCGGAAATATAGGTATCTAAAACCTCAGCGGTCAGGGTATCACCGGCATTCGCAAAAGGTTCGGAGCTACCTACTGCATAAAGTGGATCAACAAGTTCGCGTCCAATGAGCGTATTGCGAATTTCCTCGTCTTTTCGACGGCGGATCGAAGCACTCTGCTGTCGCCAAGTTTCTTCAATTTGCTTGCGTTTTGATTCATATCGCAAGTCCTCAGCTCTTGAGAGTCCTTCTGCTTGCGTCCAGTTCCCACGTCGTTGTGCGCCGTCAAGTTTACGTGAAAATACCTTTACATCAATGACGACTCCTTCAACGCCCGGTCGGACATAAGTAGAGGCATCCCGTACCTCTTTGACCTTCTCACCGAAGATTGCGCGTAGGAGTTTTTCTTCGGGTCCATATTCGCTTTCACCTTTCGGTGTAATTTTTCCGACAAGGATGCTGCCAGCTTTAACAACGCTGCCGACTCGGATAATGCCTTCCTCATCAAGTTGGCTGAGTCGTTGTTCGCTGACGTTCGGGATGTCCTGTGTAATTTCTTCGGGACCTACCTTCGTTTCTCGTGCTTCTACCTCAAACTCTTCAATATGAATAGAGGTGAAGGTATCGTCTTTAATGAGCGTTTCACTGATGAGAATAGAGTCTTCGTAGTTGTGGCCGCCCCATGGCATGTAAGCACACAATATATTGCGTCCGAGGGCAAGTTCACCGTTTTCCGTGGAGGTTCCATCAACGATAACCTGTCCAGCTTCAACCTCATCTCCGACTGCGACAATTGGATGCTGATGGATACAGGTGCCGCTGTTACTCCGCTTGAAGGTTTGGAGTTTATAGACATCGTACCCCATCTCACTGAACGTGTTTTCACCTTCATCGTGGTGAAGTGCTTCGCCGGTGTATATGAGAATTTCGTCGGCTGACACACTTGTGACAGTTCCAGCCCGCTTAGCGGTAATGAGCGCGCCTGAGTATCGTGCGGCGGGACCTTCCATTCCGGTTCCGACGAGTGGTGCTTCTGGGCGGATCAGCGGGACTGCTTGGCGTTGGTGGTTGGCACCCATCAATGCCCGGTTGGCATCTTCGTGTTCGAGGAATGGGACAAGCGCGGCAGAGATACCGACGATCTGCTGCGGTGAAACGCCGATATAGTCCACCTGTTCCATCGGTAAGGATAGGACATCCTCGCCACTGCGGACAGGCAGCATCACTCCCGAAGCGTCTGTCTCACCGTTTGTAGTTTGTGCGCCATCGTGCTGTATCGCCTTCGCGGCGATGTGAGCGGTGTCTTCGCTATCTGCTGTAAGATATTCGACGGGTCCCAGCACTGACCCTTCCTCTACTTTATGATATGGTGTCTCAATAAAACCGTAGGGGTTTATCCGTCCGTAGCAAGCGAGAGAGACAATGAGTCCGATTGAGGGACCTTCAGGCGTTTCCAAGGGACAAACACGTCCATAGTGCGTTCGGTGTACATCCCGAACGGCAGCTGTTGCTCGGTCTCGATGGAGTCCGCCGGGACCGATTGCGGAGATACGACGCTTGTGGGTTAGTTCATCCAGCGGATTAATTTGTTGCATAAACTGCGACAACTGGTTTGATCCGAAGAATTCACGGAGTGCCATCATGAGCGGTTTCGGGTTCACGAGAGAAGATGGCACGACTTTCGCGATGTCGTTATTGGTACTCAACCGTTCGCGCGTCGTTCTGCGAATTTGGAATAGCCCCATTCGGAACTGATTTTCGAGGAGTTCACCGATAACGCGTACCCGTCGGTTGCCGAGGTGGTCGAGATCGTCTTTCGGTGAAAGCCCGTTATGGACTTTCAGCAGGTGCGCTACCGTAGCGGCAATATCTTCGGGACGGAGTGTGCGCAACGTTTCCTCAGGCGGTTCTCCGTAGACGGTGATCCCTTGGAATTTTCGGTTAAGCTTGTATCGTCCGACGACCCCCAAGTCGTAGCGGTGTGCGTCAAAAAGTAGCCATGCAAGGTGTTTCCGCGCGTTCTCTATGCTGGTGGCATCTCCGGGTCTCAATGTGCGGAAAATCGTAAGTAGTGCTGCGTCTTGTAAAGAGTATTGCTCGTCATAATCGGCTTGTCGGTCGCGCTCCAATGTGTTCCGTAAGAAGCGGATATGCTGACAGTCTTCTGTATCGAGTACAGTGAGTGCCTCAACGCCAGATTCCTTGAGGCGTTCCAACTCAGTTTCAGTGAGGAGTGTATTTGCAGTGAGGAGTACTTCGCGGGTTTCCGGATGGTTAACGTCTTCAGCACAGACCCTATCTTGAACATCTTCGGACAGGATCCGCTCAACTGTGAACGCGTTTTTCCCATAGCGGTCAAGTGCCGTTTCGTATTCTGAGTTCGTAAGTATCTGCCCAAGTGTAAACTCGCATCCGCTGTCGTGGGTATCAAGAACGCGATGTCGCAGCTCGGCCTTAAAGCCTTTCCATTTTCTACGGTGCCTTGTACGCTCTTTCTCTGAGATCAGTTGTCCTATCTCTAACGGGCAGCCCTCATCTTCATCGGGTACGAGCGTGACGCGATAATACTTTTCAGCCTCAAGCTCGGGATAGTCTTTCTTGGCTTGCCGAAACTCAGCAGCGTTTAGCAGATCTCCAGGTTTAACCTGTTTTGTGGGGCCTTCGACCTGCGTAACGCGCCATCCGTCGAGTACAAGCCGTTCTGTTTTGGCATAGAGTTTTAGGATGTCTGCGTCCGAATCCCAACCAAGTGCCCGGAGCAGCACAGTAGCAGGCAGTTTTCTACGCTTGTCAATACGGACATAAATTTGATCCTTTGTATCTATCTCAAATTCGACCCATGCGCCTCGGTAGGGGATGATTTGGGCGGTGGGTGTCCGTCTTCCTGTGGGCAACGATTTTTCGAGAAAAATGACCCCCGGTGAACGGTGGAGCTGGCTGACGATGACACGTTCGCTGCCGTTGACAATGAAACTCCCATTTTCAGTCATTAATGGTACTTCGCCGAGATAGACGTCCGACTCACGGATATCGACGACGTGTGGTTCATCTGCATCTGGGTCTGCTTCACGCAGGACGAGCATGATCCGCGCTGTGAGGGATACCTGATAGGTTACGCCGCGCGCGACACATTCTTGTAATGTATATTTCGGGGTACCGAGGGTGTAATTAACAAATTCGAGGCTATTGACCTCCGAAAAGTCTCGGATTGGAAACACCTCCCTAAATACTGCTTGGAGGCCTGTATCTATCCGTTCATCGGGTGAGACATCTCGCTGTAAAAAGGCATCATAGGAGAGCCTTTGGGTTTCGATAAGATTCGGGAGTTCTGCCCGAACTGGTGTTTTGGCAAAAGACCTTCTCGTAATTTTCTGGTTGGGTTTTTTGTTCACTGAAAGGAGTCCCCCTATTTGGCGGTGGTTGCGCAGCTTACTGAATAGACTTCTGAAAAAGCCTGCACCCGCGCTGCTTTTTCCGTCTTAATATGGTGACACAGCATGGCATAATGGCATAACAGAATATTATACGTTATAATTTACTAAATGTCAAGAAAAAACCGAAAAAAATACATTTTTTGACTATTTTTATCAAAAAAAGTTTGATATTGACCGCATTAACCTGCAATTTTGGTGTGATGATGGAACGTTGACACTTGGAACGCTGTCTGCTATACTCTAATGTGTAAAATTTACGGTGGATCGGAAACGCGTCCAACGGTTAGACGATGGAGTGCAATATGGGAACTATTATGATACCGCAACCTGTTAAAGGTATTATCGGCGTGCTGACGACGGAATCTTGCCGCTTACCCACCGTTTACGCAGAACTTACACAACGTTTGGGACCTATTGACTTCACAAGCGAGTTGATGCCTTTTACAAGTACAACCTATTATGAAGCCGAGATGGGTCCAAACATTCAAAGACAATTTATCAGTTTTGAACGGCTTATTGACGCAGGCACGTTGGCAGAGATGAAACTATTTACGAATACAGTAGAGCAAACCTTTGCTATAAAAAAGCCTGAAAGCGTTGTACGGCGTGTTAATTTAGATGCGGGTTACCTCTGCTTGGCAAAGTTGGTGCTTGCATCAACGAAGGATCACGCGCACCGTATTTATCTCCGTGATGGTATTTATGCCGAAATTACGCTCCGTTTCTATCGTAAAACATTCCGACCCTGGGAGTGGAGTTACCCCGACTATAGGTTGCCAACATATATTGCTATTTTTAACCACATTCGCGAAATTTATAGGAATCAGTTAGAAAATGAAGAAATTTCAAAAGAAAATACAGAGCATTGAGACCGCGTACGACATAAAAGTGTTGATACTTGTTGTTTTCACGGGTGTTTTTTTAGCATGTTCGATATACAGTGCGAACGCTGAATCTGCAGATGCGGATACCCGCGCACGTGCGCGCGACATCGGCATTGAGATCGGGACACTTCCAACCGGCACACACAATGCTATCACCGACGTGGCGGGTGTGAAGGTTGGACATGTCACGCTGAACGAAGGTGATTCGATTCGTACCGGTGTTACGGCTATTCTGCCGAGTGATGATATTTGGACAGCACGCCTGTTTGGGGCAGGGTATACCATCCACGGCAACGGCGAAGCAACCGGTATTGCCCGTATCAATCAAGCGGGGTGGCTCGAATCTCCGATATTACTCACAAATACGCTCAGTGTTGGCGCGGTCCATGACGGTGTTGTTCGCTACATTGTGAAAAGATACCCCGACAATAACATTGTGCTGCCGATTGTGGCAGAATGTTATGATGGCGGTTTGAATGACATCAGCGGACTCCATGTCACAGCAGAGCACGCGATTGAAGCCATTGAAAATGCAGCCGACGGTCCCGTAATCGAAGGCAGTGTCGGTGGTGGTACCGGCATGCGCTGCTATGGGTTCAAGGCTGGTATCGGTACATCCTCCCGTGTGTTATCCGAAGCGCGAGGCGGATGGACAGTCGGCGTACTCGTTAATTCCAATGGTGGTCGGCGGCATCAGTTGCGAATTGACGGTGTGCCTGTTGGTAGGGAAATCACGGGATCCCCACCGAAGCCGACGAGAGATGGTTCGTTTATCATTGTTATTGCGACGGATGCGCCGTTAACACATCGCCAATTGAAACAGTTAGCGATCCGCGCAACGCATGGGCTTGCCCGCACAGGTACGCCGAGTACTGATGGCAGTGGTGAATTTGTTATCGCGTTTTCCACTGCGAATATTTTTCCAAGTAGCACCGAAACAGGTACCTTTCAAATCAAGATGCTCGTCAACAGACGTTTAAGTGCGCTTTTTCAAGCAGCCATTGAGGCGACAGAAGAGGCTGTTGTCAATTCAATGACAATGGCAACGACAACTACGGGACGCAACGGNNNNCCCCCTTATCAGGGGGACTTTAAGCCCTTATTTGGTGGATTTGAACCCCTAAATTCCCTTATCAGGGGGACTTTAAGTCCTATTGATAGGGTTCGCACCCGGGGCAAGGGACTCCGGTACCGTCTCGTAATGTGAAAATTCCAATGTGAATGTACCCCGTCCTTGCGTCATCGAACGGAGTTGTGTTGTGTATTGAAACGTTTCTGATAACGGGATGACAGCGTTGATGACGCTTTGCGTCGATTGTGAGGCGTGTCCTGTACCAGATGCGTCTTGTGTCGTACTCTCGTTAATCTGTGCGCGGCGTGAATTCAGATCGCCGATGACTTTACCGACGTGTTCGTCGGGAACAGTGATATGTATCTGCATAATTGGCTCTAAGAGCAATGGGTTCGCCTTTCTGACTGCGTTTTCAAAGGCGAGGGCTGCTGCCGCCTCATAAGCGATCTCTGAGGAGTCCGTTGGATGATAGGAACCGTCAGTAAGCGTGATTTTGATGTCTTGCATCGGGTATCCGATTCGGGGACCTGTTCCCATCGCGCCTTCCAGTGCCTTCTCAATAAAGGGGATATATTGCCGTGGGATCTGTGTCTCGTCGGTTGTATCTTCAAACTGAAATCCGTCGCTGCGTTCTAACGGCTCGACCGTGAGTGATACATCGCCGTAAATGCCTTCCTCATCAGTTTTATGGATGTGCGTCCCGCGCGCTTCTGCAACAGTGCTAATGGTTTCGCGATACGCTACTTGAAGTTTGCTTACGCGAGCGTTGACTCCGAATTCACGTACCATTCTGTCCGTTAAAATCTCCAGATGAAGTTCACCCATACCAGAGATAATCCGCTGCCCGCTTTCTTTGTCGATTCCGACGGTAAAGGTCGGGTCTTCGTCCATCAATTTTTCGAGTGTCTCTTCGAGTGCGTCTGCATCGCTTGCCCGCTCAGGTTCGATTGCGATGGAGATGACCGGTTCTGGGAACGTAATGGGTTCTAACAGAATCGGTTCTTTTGGACGGGTTACGGTATCACCGGTCTTGGTGTCTTTAAGCCCGACGAGTGCGACAATGTCCCCGGCGTAAGCGGCATCAGATACCGCCTCTTTATTGGCGTGCATCTGTAAAATACGGTTGACCCGTTCTTGCTTCTCAGAACGGACGTTATAGATTGCCTCCCCGCGCCTGAGTGTGCCAGAATAGACGCGACAGTAGACGAGTTTATCGACTGTCGGGTGGCTTGCCACCTTAAATGCTAAGGCTGCCAAAGGTGCCGTATCATCTGCAGGGCGCGTTGCTTTATCATCTTCCTGAGCGGTTGCCTCTGCTTTGCGTTTGGAGCGCGTGCTTCGAGAGACAGTCTGTGGTACAGTGCCTTCAATAGGCGGCACATCAACAGGGGACGGCAAAAAGTCGATGACTGCATTAAGCAGCGGTTGAACGCCTTGATTCTTCAGAGAACTCCCACATAGGACGGGTACGAGTGTCCCATTTAAAGTAGCCACCCGAATCGCCTGCAGCAACTCATCGCGGGTAATCTCTTCACCGCCCAAGTATTTCTCAAGTAACGCTTCATCCTCAACAGCGACGCTTTCAAAAAGGGTCTCTCGTGCTTGTTCCACTGCGTCCTGAAATTCAGATGGGATCTCCGTCTCTGTGTAGGTTTGTCCTTGGTCTGCTGCGTCCCAGTGTATTGCTTTCTGGGTCATTAGATCAATAACGCCAGTAAAGTCGGTGCCTTCGCCGATTGGCAATTGGAGGGGGAGTGGGTTCGCGCCTAAGCGTTCTTTCATCATCTCCAGAACGCGAGCGTAATTTGCGCCGACCCTATCCATTTTATTCACAAAAACGATGCGCGGTACATTGTAGCGTTCCGCCTGATGCCAGACGGTTTCTGACTGTGGTTCTACGCCGCCGACAGCACAGAAAAGTGCTATGGCACCGTCCAAAACCCGTAAAGACCGCTCGACCTCTACCGTGAAATCGACGTGTCCGGGTGTATCAATGAGGTGAATTGCGTGTTCGCGCCAGAAGCAGGTTGTTGCGGCGGCGGTGATCGTTACACCGCGTTCTCGTTCCTGCACCATCCAATCCATCTCAGCGGTGCCGTCATCTACCGCTCCGATCTTATGTTTTTTGCCGGTATAGAAGAGGATGCGTTCAGTTGTCGTTGTTTTGCCGGCATCAATGTGTGCTGCGATGCCGATGTTGCGTACGTTTTCAATCGGATAGTCGCGTGCCATTTTTTAATTATTCCTTGCGGTTAAATACGTGGGTTTGAACTTTG
>JAAXHI010000205.1 GCA_012270875.1 Candidatus Poribacteria bacterium
CAAACTGGAAGTTTATGCTACGAATGTGTCTATTTATTTTCAGGTTTTGCTATAATATTGCTTGGTCATGGTAAAGACTTAGAAAAATGGGTTGTGTCGTTTCTCCTCACCTACAGTGGTGGAGGGTCCGTGTCCCGGAAAAAGCCTCACTGTATCTGGAAGTGACAATAAATTGTCCCGAACGCTCTCAATTTCATCCTGATAGGAGATGTTAGGTCCACCGACGGAACCGGCGAAGATCGCGTCGCCGACGAATGCTGCGCTCTGCGTGACGAAACTACACCCACCGGGTGTATGTCCTGGGGTATTGACAACGGTTACCGTCAGTTCACCAACGGAGAGGACATCACCGTGTGCGACTTCACGCAATTCGTTGTTGCTCTGCGGTTTCGGTTCGTTTTTATGGATGTAGGTCTCGCATCCGGTTTCGGTTTGAAGTTTCGGTAATCCGTTGGTATGGTCGCCATGGGAATGCGTCAGGAGAATCGCAGTCGGATTCACAGGACGCGTATCGAGTGCTTCCAAGATGAGGTCTGGGTGTGCCGCAGTGTCGATAATCGCAGTGTCGTTGGTCGCTTTACAGATCAAGAGATAAGCGTTGACGGGCCACCCACCGACGGGCGCGCTAATTGTGATAACTTCAAGGTTTGCGTCGCTACGCTGCGGTGGTTCAGGT
Organism: Candidatus Poribacteria bacterium; assembly: GCA_012270875.1. Classification (GTDB taxonomy): domain Bacteria; phylum Poribacteria; class WGA-4E; order WGA-4E; family WGA-3G; genus WGA-3G. The sequence goes on from JAAXHI010000205.1 coordinate 677, forward strand.
TCCCACTGCTCTGTTGCAATATCCAGCAGTTTAGCACCGTCTAAATTCAGGACTTCAGCGAGACGAAAAACTTGCGTTTCTGTCGGTTTTAAGGTATACTGTTCCATACGGGAGAGTTCTGCTTCTGTAATCCCTGCAGCAGTTGCGATTTCACTCTGAGAGAGGTCTTGCCCGCGTCGGGCTTTGCCGATAATATCACCAAATTCATCTTCAAGTGTGTATGCCATGGTGGTGTTCTCCTTACTTTATTGGTTTAAGGAACATTATAGCAAATAGTTCAGTGTAATACAATTGAAAATGGGGAGCATCAAAAACGGAGGAATTCTGATGGGCATTCCGAAAAATGGATATGAACAAGCGGCGATCTCCCTCGCGCCGCTGGAAACCGATATGACGTTAGATGAATTTTGCCAATCCGACTTGGAGGGTTATGAATATTTTAACGGAGCATTAATACCTATAGCACCAACGACAATGGAGCACGGTGAGATCAGTATGAATCTCAGTTTTCTTTTGAGTTTACACATTCGTGAGAATCAGTTGGGACGTTTGTATCCAGCAGATACAGACTTTAGATTGGGGGATCGGCTGGTTAAACCGGATGTCGCGTTTGTTTCTACAGCGAGGTTGCCTGAGAACAAGCGTCAAGCATCCCCTGTAGCACCGGACCTTGCTGTTGAAGTCGTCTCACCAACAGATATTCAGTATCGTGTTATTGAAAAGGCTTTCGCCTATCTAAACGCCGGAACCCGTCTTGTCTGGGTGATTGAACCTGGATCAAAAACCGTGACAGTCTGTCGTTCAGAAACAGACATCAAATTGCTCACACGCAACGACACACTCACCGGTGAAGATGTCGTTGAGGGTTTTTCGTGTCAAGTTTCACAACTTTTTGAATAGAGAGCGTTGAAACAAGGTAAACTAAATATGGAGGAAGGAAAAAATGAGACAACAAAACGCTCATGGAGCCACCCAAGAGACACTTCTACCTCCAAAGAAAATGACGCTGGAAGAGTTTCTTGAAAGCGATTTGGAGGGATATGAATATGTGAAAGGGGAACTTATACCGATGCCACCCACATCAGGTAAACACGGCGAAATTAGTTCTAATATACACTGGCACCTATACTCACACATTCGCGCGAATCAACTGGGGCGTGTGTATATAGCCGACACCGGTTTCCAGATTGGTGAACGGGTGTTGATGCCCGATATCGCGTTTGTTTCTACAGCGAGGCTGCCTGATGACAGGCAAAAAGCGTTCTCCATACCGCCGGACCTGGCCGTGGAGGTCGTTTCTCGGACAGACATATTGCATCGCGTTGAGGAAAAGGCATTTGCCTATCTGGAAGCAGGCACTCGGATGGTCTGGGTGCTCAAGCCTGTATCGGAGACGGTAATGGTCTATCGTTCCAAAACAGACATCAGGGTACTGACATGTGAAGATACACTCACGGGTGAGGATGTCGTTGAAGGTTTTTCATGTCAAGTATCACAACTTTTTGAATAAGGAGATTTTATGAAACTTGGTTTAGTTACGTATAATATGGCGAAAGATTGGGATGTTCCAACAATCATTGAAAACTGTGTGGAGACAGGATTTGCGGGCGTGGAATTGCGGACAACGCATGCACACGGCGTTGAAGTTGAACTCTCGGCAACCGAACGGACAGCGGTAAAGCAACAATTCGACGATTCTCCGATTGAGATTGCTGGCTTGGGTTCTGCTTTTGATTATCATTCTGTAGATCAGGATGCGGTTCGGCAGAATATTGAAGGGACGAAGGTATACTCTCAACTCGCAGCAGATGTTGGGGCACCCGGTGTGAAAGTGCGTCCGAATGGACTTCCTGATGAAGTGCCTGTCGAAAAGACACTGGAACAGATCGGGTTGGCATTGCGTGAGTGTGGTGAATTCGCTGCCGATCTCGGTGTACAGATTCGGTTGGAAGTACATGGCGGTGGCACTTCCGAACTGCGACATATCCGCACGATTATTGATGTCGCTGACCACGATAACGTCTACGTCTGCTGGAATTCCAACTTCGGTGAAGTGGAAAACGGCTCTATTGAAAAGAACTTCAATCTCGTGAAAGGCAGAATCGGTTTGGTGCATATTACGGAACTGCATCGGCGCGAGTATCCGTGGCGGGAACTCTTTACGTCGTTGAAGGTGTCTGGGTATACAGGTTACACCCTTGCGGAAATCGCTGGTAGTTCTGATCCAGTACGTGTGATGAATTTTTATCGGGCATTGTGGGAAGAGTTGTCAAGGTAACAGAAGCGTTCTTGTGATTTGTGTTATCATACTGCCAAAGGAGGTGTTCTTCCATGACCAAACACCATAAAGACTTGAAAATGTCCTTAAAGGGTATTTTGGCAAGGTATTGCATTATTATGCTCGTCGGGGGACTCGCCCTCGCTATCAGCGGTTGCCAACAAGATGACATAACACTTCCAACGGAAACAACATCGCCCCCAGAGGAAAAAATACCGCTCCCGGAGGGAAAAACAACACCGCCCCCAGAGAAAAAAATACTGCTCCCTAAGGGCATGGTGCTCATCCCCGCAGGCGAGTTTCAGATAGGCAGCAACGATGCGGAGGCAGATGCCGATGAGCAGCCGGTGCGCACCATCTATATCGATGCGTTTTATATGGATGAGACGGAAGTGACGAACGCGCAATTCAAAGAATTTGTGCTTGAAAACCCGCGTTGGCAGAAGTGGCGGATTGACGGAAGATTTCACAATGGACGTTATCTCTGGGACTGGAACGGGAATAACTACCCAAAAGGCACAGGCAAACATCCGGTTGTTAATGTGAGTTGGTATGCGGCGATGGCATACTCAAAGTGGGCAGGAAAGCGTCTGCCGACAGAGGTGGAATGGGAACGTGCCGCGCGCGGGGGCTTCGTCGATAAGAAGTATCCGCATGGGAACACGCTAACGCCGCGGGATGCAAACTACGGCAACAACGTTAAAGATACCACCGCCGTAGGGAGGTATCCTTCGAACGGATATGGATTGTATGATATGGCGGGTAACGTGAGCGAATGGTGTTTAGATACATACCATAGTGGACTCTATTCTACATTTCCACAGGATCGGGTTGCGCGCAATCCGTTGGCGGGTGTGAACACGATTCAGTGGATAGTGGATAACTTCACAAATGTTAATGTTGATGTTTCCCGCGTCCGGCGCGGTGGTAACTGGTTCGACATGGCTCGACTCCCGCGTGTCGCTGATCGCCGCGACTCCAAACCAAAGAGCGCGTTCCACGTCATCGGTTTTCGTTGTGTGAGGTCTGTAACAGTGACCCCTTAACGGACTTTACCCTTCCCAAAATGTTACACACGTGTAACATTCTTTAATGGAATAGGTATTGCCAGTTTTTTTGATGAATGAGGATAGACATCATTGTTAGGATCGCGGTTTTACATTTTATTTATAGCGATACTTCTTCTGACTGCTATCGGTGTGGGTGCAGTACCTGAAACCGTCCGTCTTAGCAATTCTATGTGGACAGTTGATATTGTTCCCGAGTCGCTTGCTGTGGAGGCGCGTCCTATAGATGTGGAAACAGTCATGCCGATTTCAACGGAGCAAACGGGTTTCGGCGATATAACGGAATTCTCTCAAGAAGGCAATACTGTCAGTTGGCGGCTACCAGAACGGTTTCTCACCGTTCGCTTTGAACTGATAGACGATTCGCTATCCGTTGAATTTGTTCAAGATCAACGGACAAATGAGGCATTAAGTCTAACATGGCCCGTTATTGAAGATTTTGAGTCGCTCCGTGGCTATATTTTCCCCTTTTTTGAAGGGAATTATGTTCCGAAAGATCATGTTATATGGCGGGACTTTTTATCCGAACGGGGACCGATAAACACAACCGCGGGTCTCTCAATGCCGTTCTGGGGGTTGCATCTCGCTGATCGGACGCTTACCTATATTTTAACCAATCCGTTCAACAACCAAATCCATTTCAATAAGACCTTAACTTCTGGATTAGGCATGCAGGTATCGCACGCCTTCACACCGAATTGGGAACAGAGAAGATACGGATTGCATATCTCACTGGGTACGGCATCGCCGGTTGCACCTGCCAAACGGTACCGACACTGGTTGCAACAGAACGCTGAATTCGTTTCTTTTGCTGAAAAAATTGAGAAAACGCCTGCTGCAGAGAAGTTACTCGGTGCTGCGCATGTCTATCTCTGGGGCGGTAAACTCCTCAGCCAATACGATGTAACGGATTGGAAGGCGTTTGCAACAAGATTAAGTGGTGATGGCGGGATTGCAACGCAGATTTGGGCGGAGTTGAATGCAGAGGCGCGGAAAGCAATTCTTGAAATCGTTCAGGTGGACTATCCGTCTAAATACAGTTTACGCGTTGTAAGTCGTGCGATCAGTGCGCAACTTGAAAAACCTGATTTTTACGACCCAACTATTTGGACAGAAAATCCGCTTACGTCAGAGACAGAAAAGTTAATCTCGCGAGACGTATCCACGCTATCGCTTCCTGAACTTTATCGCCGCAATTGTCTTCTGTTCTACGCTGCGTTTTCTGACACTCTACGGCACCCAGACGAATGGGGTGACGGGTTCTCCGTAAAACTGCTGGAACGGTTCGCCGAGAATGGGTTAGATCGTCTCTGGCTCGGTGTGGATCCATGGCAGGAAGGGTTTCGGCATCCGAAGGCTGTCGCGAAGGCGAAAGCACTCGGCTATCTGATCGGACCGTATGATTCCTACCATAGTATTCACCATCCTAACGAAAAGGATACATGGGAGACTGCGCAGTTTGATCTAACGCTTTATGAGACCGGAGGGGTTGTCAATGCGGACGGCACGATGAGTCGAGGGTTTAAAAAGAAGGGGTATCACTTAAGTCCGCTCGTGGCGCAGCCGTACGTTGAGAATCGCGTCAACGGTATTGTCGAGCAGATGCTATCGGATTTCAACACGTGGTTTATTGATTGTGATGCGTATGGCGAGCTCTTCGACGATTATTCACCAACGCATCCCGCAACGCAGTTAGATGATATGCGCGCACGCTTGGCTCGGATTGCGTGGATTCGGGATACACACACTATGGTCGTCGGTTCGGAAGGCGGTGCTGCGTATTCGGCATCGACGATCCACTTCGCACACGGGATGACGGTGCCTGTCATCGGGTGGGGTGATCCGGATATGAAGTCTAAAACCTCGCCTTACTATGTTGGTGGGTACTGGCCTCCCGAAGGTCCGGCGATTCACATCAAACAGGTGCCGCTCAAACCGAACTATCTGTATCTCTATTACGATCCGCGTTTTCGGTTACCGCTCTATCAGATGGTGTTCCACGATTCGGTGATAACGACGCATCATTGGGGTTCTGGCAGTCTCAAGTTTAAGAATGCGATCGGAACGTTGGCATTGTTGGAGTTGCTCTACAATGTGCCGCCGTTATATCATCTGAATATGGCGGAGTTTTCAAAGCATAAAGCGTGGATCAAGCGGCACTATGCGTTCTTTTCGCCGTTGCATCGTCGGATCGGGGGGCAAACGATGACGGATTTTGAGTGGCTCCGGGAGGATAAACTCGTTCAATGCACTGAGTTTGGCGATGTTGTTGAGATGTACGCGAACTTCGGGGTGGATTCGTTTGAGTATAACGGCATGGTGATTCCTGCAAGAAGTGTGGTAGCGAGGTGGGTTGGCACCGGTGAAATTGAGATGTTTTCTGTAGAGTAATTTAGATTTGATTCGGAATTGACGCTGTGCGGAAGATGTGATATACTTTATAGAAATATAGAAATCTATTACAGAATTCGGAGCACATTAATTTAACTGTATGAATCGTAATTTGCACGATGGAGTCAGCGAACTTGCTGGAGCTAGTCGTCAACGCTTAGCAGACGCGAAAACACTTCTCAACGCTTCTCGGTGGCGTGGTGCGATGTATATGGCAGGCTATGCGGTAGAGTGTCTCTTAAAAACGAAATTGATGCACATCTACAATTGCCAAAATTTGCACACATTAGAGGACCTACTTCGGCAACGTTCTGTACTTCCCGCGCATCGTACAGTTTTTACGCACCATTTGGAAGATTTACTAAGACTTGCTCCAGGCTATAACCGGTTAATACACAATCAATGAGATGTTATCCTTGTTTAACAAAGTCAACCAATGGACACCAAACTGGCGTTACATATCCAAGCAGACAAATCGTAGAGAGGCAACTGAGTTTGTGGGTTCTATTGAGAGGTTTATGCACTGGATAGACAACAACCTCTGATGGAGGATTTACATAATGGCATGCAAGATATTAAAGCAAAAAATTCATGATACGCTCAGGGGCGGATACTTTAGCGATACAAAAGATTTTGTAGATGTTTCCGACGGTTCCGCAGATCATGTCCATATTGTTGTTGTCAGCCGAAAATTCAACGGACACACCATGGGAGACAGAAGTGATATCATTTGGAACGAGTTGACAAAAAATCTCTCACAAACGGAATGGGGACATGTGTTTCTCTCTATTGGCGTTCTGCCTGAAGAGGTCATTCTCCAATAATTGAGGTAGAGGTATGATGCGTGAAGTGTTAAAACAAAAAATTCACGACACACTCCAAACAGGCTACTTCAGCGATATAAAAGATTTTGTGGATGTTTCGGATGGAGCTGCCGATTTCATCCATGTCGTGGTTGTCAGCCGAAAATTCAACGGATACACTATGAAAGGTAGAGGTGATATCATCTGGGAGGAGCTCTTAAAACATCTTTCAGATGAGGAATGGGGACATGTCTCCTTATTGATTGGGGCAACCCCCGAAGATGTACAGATTTGGTAAATAGAGGCTAACAGATGGCATGCGAGACTTTAAAACAGAAAATTTATGATACACTTCGCTCAGGTTCTTTCCCCGATCCAGACTATTTCATTGATGTTTTTGACGATGGCGAGGAACACATCCGTATCCTTGTCATCAGCCGCAAGTTCGACATCTATGAATACAAACGCTCCGAACGAGAGGACAAGGTCTGGGCAGATATTGTCCAAGTGTTATCTGAGGACGAATTGGCGCGTATTTCTCGTATCGTCGCTGTGAATCCCGAAGAAATTAAAATTTATACCTAACGCTATGAACAATTGGAGAGACGCGAACTATGTTCATGCAAAGATTCAAAGCCAACCTTGGGTTTCTCGGAATTCTGTTTGTTAGGATTTTAGCAGGAGTCGTAGTCGGGCATCTGTGGGTTATCGCTGTAGCACTTATTTTTCATATTACAGGGGAGAATGTAGTATCTCAACACGCGGAAATAGGAGCGCATCGCGGTCTTTATGACTATTTCGATTCAAGATACGACACAGATAGTCCCATTTTTTGTATTGTCGCTTGGGTTGCATGTATAGGAAACTTGGGTTGTATGTTTCTCGGTATTCTCTGGGGTTTTTCTCAAGGGAGATTGGATTTACGGAGATGGTTAAGAAAACAACACGCTTAAAAAAATAGGGCATCTTTAAAAGGGAAGTTATGAATCAAACCGAATTTTATCAAGCAAACTCAATTATGAAACGGATTCTTGGGATCTCTACGAAGCACTTAATAATGGGGAACCTATCGTCGTCGTAGATGCACGCTCTCCAGAGGCTTACGCACTTGAACATATACCAACATCTATAAATATCCCGCACCGAACCATGTCTGAAGCGACTACAAGTGAATTCGATAAATCTAAGGTATATGTGACATATTGTGATGGTATCGGTTGCAATGCTTCTACGAAAGGTGCTTTGAATATGGCAAAGTTGGGGTTTCAGGTTAAAGAGCTTATGGGGGGTTTGGATTGGTGGAAGCGCGATGGCTATGAAACGAAAGGTCAGCAAGGCGTTCCGGGAACTGAAGTTGTGTGCGGGTGCTAAATACAGTAGCAGAATTTAATTTGCAACGACGGATAAGATTAATGTATAATTAATATCAGTCTGTTTCGCTTGCAGCAAAAAAGTATCATTTAACTTGCAATTGCTGACGGGATAGGGTATAATTAACATTAATATTCCCCCATAGCTCAGTCGGTAGAGCAGATGGCTGTTAACCATCGTGTCGGCGGTTCGAGTCCGTCTGGGGGAGTTTCAATTTGCTGGCGGGCTTTGGTGGTCAAGGTTCGTCAGCAAAAATTTTTAAGCGTTTTGCGGAAAATATGTGAGCAAATGCTTGATGAGCCAAGTTTGACACCCCTGTTGGCGAAGATTCCATCCCGCCTTCGTTCGATAACTGCCTAACTATTTGAGGTGCCAGAAATGACAAAGAATCGCTTTTTCACTTTTATATGCTTGGCTGGGTTTGTTGGAAGTCTGATCTTCTTTATGCGACTTGATAGCTGCACCAACTTGCCGCTTCGTGCTGATGGCGAGAAATATCTCGATCTGAACGAAGTAGGCGTGACAGTACTCATAGGTCCCGATAAAGCCATGATTGTTCTGGATATCAGCCAAAAAGCCCCGGATACTATCTCGCTCATCAACTATTCAATGGACGAACACGACTTGGTGCTGAAAACTCCAACGCAAACCAGATCGATATATGTGATGTCGCAATTGCAGATAGGAGATAGCAAAGTTTTCCATCTACAGGATCGGACTCGGCTTGTGATACATTGTAAAAAACCAATTTAGGATGGTGGTTAATATGCCTAAGAAATTTACCGATGCCCAACTTGATGAACTCTTAGCGAAAGGCTACTTGATTGTACCCGACTACTATTCAGGTGAACAACTTGCGGAAATGCAGGCTGCTCAACGCCGTGTACTCCCGACATGGGAGGAAGTTAAGGATGACCCACCATCCGGTAGAGCGACTTTGACGGAATTTCCGCCTGCTGAAATGGCTTTATTACATGCGATCGTGGACCACGATGCCTGGGAATTCGCGCGTAAATTTCTGAAGACGGAGCATATTCACTTCCGTGCTGGGTGTATGATTGCACGCTATCCCGGATTTAAAGGTCCCGGTGTCGGTAGTGATCCAAATAATTTGCACATTGACAACGGCAACAACTCGCTGCTACCACAGTCTGAGAGTGCTCGTGAATTCGGGCAACTCGGCTTTTGGGTACACCTTGAGGATGTAGACGAAGACCAAGCACCACTTAGACTCCTTGCTAAGGAACATAGACGGGATACCTCTAAATATGAACCGCTTGTTTGTAAAGGCGGAACCGTTTGTATCTTCAACAACTATACACTACATTCAGCAAGCGATTATCTACGGGAAGATGGGCAGCGTTTCACGTGGGGATTCGGTTTGGGACGCGCAGATCACTATTGGGAAGGTTTTCGGCATTATACAGACAAAGGAAGGAATCCGACATTCTCGAAATTCATCGGCACGTTGACGGCAGCGGAGCGTGAAGTCTTTCGATTCCCACCTGCTGGTCATCCATACTACACCCCCCAAACGCTTGAAGCGTTAGAAGAACAGTACCCGGGTTGGAACGCACGCGGTGAGTATTGAACTTTATGAAAGTTATGATTCCGCCGATTAAATGTCAAGGGATTAAAAGCAAGCTTGTTCCTCTCATAAAGCGAGCTGTGGACTGGTCTTTTGAAGGTAGATGGATTGAACCTTTTATGGGATCAGGGGTTGTTGGTTTCAATATCATACCGCGCAATGCAATCTTTTCAGATAGCAACCCACATCTGATTAACTTCTACAATGCTATAGCGAGTGGCAAGATTGATGGACTGAAAGTGAGAAGGTTCCTCGAACAACAAGGCGAAATACTATCAAGATGTGGGCAAGATTACTACTATGAAGTTCGAGAACGATTTAATAAAACGCATGAACCTTTGGATTTTCTTTTTTTAAATCGCTGCTGTTTCAATGGGATGATTCGGTTTAATCGCAAAGGCGACTTTAATGTGCCTTTCGGACACAAACCGCAACGGTTTTCCAAAGCATATATAACAAAGATTGTAAATCAAGTTGACTATGTTCATGTCATGTCAAGACATTCTAACTGGTCGTTTATCTGCCAAGATTTTAGAGAGACGCTTAAAGACATTTCTGCAGATGATTTTGTCTACTGTGATCCGCCTTATGTTGGACGGCACGTTGATTATTTCGATAGTTGGGACGAAGAAAACGAACAATACCTATTTGAGACGCTGAATCAATCTCCTTGCAAATTCATCTTATCTACTTGGCATAGTAATCAGTACAGGGAGAATGTTTTTCTGAAGACGTTGTGGTCGGAATTTAATATGTTAACCAAGGAGCATTTTTATCACGTTGGGGCAAAGGAAGAAAATAGGAAACCGATGCTTGAGGCATTGGTAATGAATTTCAAACCTAAACACTTGCATGAGGAACCGACTGAGCGAGCCGAACAACTCCTGCTTCTTGAAAAGTTAGCTGAATACCAGACGAGTGAAAGTTTGGTGTCGTGAAATTGAAAAAAGAGTGTTAAAGACTGGTTTTTCGGAGCGGTTCGGACATTAACCATCCGATTACGTTGATAATATCGTCCTGCTGTTCCTGCAGCATCACTTCGATGAGTGCGGGTCTCTCGGCAGCGAGTGCGTCGCGTAAGGTTTCCTTGAAATCCCCCAAATCCTCAACCCGCTTGGCATACGCACCGAAAGACTTTGCGAATTCGACGAAATCGGGATTGAGCAGGTCTGTGTCAATTGTGCGTCCCTCGCATCCCTTCATTTGAGATCCTTTAATCGCTGACAATGCCCCGTCATTCACTACAATCGCCACGACGTTGATGCCGTATTTCATGGCGGTCGCCATTTCCACAGCTCCCATCAAAAATCCACCATCGCCGCTGAAACAGATAACCGGACGGTCGGGATATGCGACTTTGGCACCGATAGCCGCGGGGTAGGCGTGTCCTAACGCTACACCGATATTGGGGTAGAGAAAAGTTCTCGGATCGTAGATAGGGAATTCCGCGAAGGAAGCGTAACCAAGTGCGTGGACATCAATTGCGTAGATGGTATCTCGTGGGAGTACGTCTTGCAATTCGTGGATAACCGGTAATGACGGCTGCGCATCAAATTTAGTTCGGAGTTCTGCCAGCGTTTCGTTCCAGTCATTTTGGCCAGGGGCAACGTCCTCAATAAGTGCCTGCAACGTGAGTTTCATATCACCGACGACACCCACATCACACGGGTATTCAAGCCCTATTTCGTCCGGATCTTCGTCAATCTGGATGAAGGGTTGCGGTAGTTGGAGACTCCAATTTCGGGTATCAATAGAGGTAAAGCGGGGTCCGATACCGATGAGACAGTCGGCACGCTGGAGTGCCTCGCGTCCGAGATAGCCGTAACAGATTTGGAGTGCCAGCGGATGGTCTTCTGATAAAACGCCTTTTCCATTGCGGGTGACGATGACGGGTGCGTTCAATCTTTCGGCAAGGAGACGTAACTCGTTTCGGGCATCTGCGTGGAAGACAGCAGAACCGGCGAAGATTAGGGGCATCTTGGCGTTGCGGATTGTTTCAACGGCGGTGCTGAGGTCTGTATTGTCGGGTGGCGGTAATTCGGCGCGCTCCACACGCGGCGGGATTCGGACCTCGCCTTCTCCTGTGACAACATCCATCGGGAATTCTAACATTGTCGGTCCGGGTCTCCCGTTCCGCATCGCTTTAAAGGCGTTTTTGACAACGACGGGAATCTCGGCGACGGTATGTGCGATAGCGCAGTACTTGGTAATCGACGCAAAGAACTGCATCTGATCCAAGCCGTGAAACATCTTGCTCGGATGTTTGCTATAGAGACTGGAATCGCTCTGTCCGGTGATGAGCAGCACAGGTGCGCAATCGGTGAATGCCTCTAAAATTCCAGTTGATGCGTTACTGGCACCTGGTCCCGGGACGGTGATAGCAACACCCACTTCACCCGTCGCGCGGGCGAAACCATCTGCCATCTGCGTTGCCGCATATTCATGTCGGACGAGGTAGTGGTCAATCGTGTCTTTCCCGCGTCGCAGCAAGGCATCATAAATCTGAATATTTTGGGTGCCGGGCATTCCAAAAACCGCTGAGACGCCTTGTGCTTTCAAACATTCAATGAGAATATCTCCGCCTTTCACTTAATTCCTATCGGTGTGGAAGCCCTGCCTTTAGGTAGGGAGGAAACACCGCTCCTATATTTTTCTTTGACAAAATATGTCAAAAATGTTAGAATGTCAATAGCAAGTCGGAAATGTCTTGCTATGGGATGCGCTGATTATATCCGCATTCAAGTAGCTCGAAGACGTTAGAACGCTCGTTCTGCTTCCGAAGTCGGAAGTGTCTGAGGTTCTGTATGGAGAGCGTGAAGTCATCTCTCTAAACCCCTGCTTGAGGGGTGCGGTGGCATATAGGTAAAGTTACGAGCCAAGGCCGCGGAACATAAACTGCTGAGAATGACGGGGCAACTTCGTTACAAGCCCTTGACTTTAGTCAGCGGGTACTTGACGTATTAGTCTCCTTTGTGTTCTTTAAGAAAATTTTCTAACCACGCATCGGGATCGTATCCGAGTCGGCGTAGTGATTGACAGCCGATACGTTTTAGAAAATTGGGGATGAGATTAAAGAGCTTAAGTCGCCAATTCATAATAGGTAAAGAAACCAGGATCACGCCTATAGGATAGTGCTACCGGTAGTTTCATCAAAAAAGTGCATCCGCTCCGAAACGAACGAGACATAAAGATGGTGTCCGATTTCTGCTTCAAAGTTAGGCGCAGTGACTGCTTTGAGGATCGTCCTTACCCCTGCTGCATCCGCTCCGAGAATCAATTCAACGATTGTTTCCGCGCCAAGCGGTTCAACGCTATAGACTTCAGCCTGAAAAGCGTTCGGAATAGGCTGATGACTCACAATAACATCTTCAGCATGCGTCCCGAAAACAGTCCGGTCGTCATCTGTAACACGTTCATTGAGTGCTTTGACGGTCTGTTCGGCTTCGATTGTTACTGTGTTGTCGTTTCCTGTGGTGTTTGCTAATGTCAGCTGAAGTTCACCGTTGGTACTGGAGATGTCGCACGGGATACAATTCATGCTCGGATTGCCGATGAAGCCTGCGACGAATAGGTTGGCAGGGTGGTTATAGATGTCTGACGGCGTACCTAACTGTTGGATTCTACCCGCTTCAAGGATAGCGATTCTGTCTGCCATTGACATCGCTTCGATCTGGTCGTGTGTTACATAGAAGGTGGTTGTGCCGAGTTCACGTTGTCGCCAGCGGATTTCGGCGCGCATTTCGGTGCGGAGTTTCGCATCCAGATTCGATATCGGTTCATCCATGAGGAAGACTTGTGGACGGCGGACCATCGCCCGTCCGAGTCCGACGCGTTGCGTCTCACCACCACTCAACTGATTCGGGGTACGCATGAGCAGATGTTCGATGTGGAGCATTTGGGCGATATCTCTCACGCGTCGGTCAATTTCTTCTCCCGAGAGTTTTCTGGGATGTAATGGAAACGCCATGTTCTCGTAGACGCTCAGGTGCGGATAGAGAATGTGTGATTGGAAAACGAAAGCGACATCGCGTTCTGCGGGGGTTTTGTCGTTGACGCTGACATCGTCCAAATAGATTGTCCCTTCTTCGGGTTTGTCCAAACCAGCGATACAGCGGAGCGTTGTCGTTTTTCCGGCACCTGTTTGACCGAGCAGCACGAAGAATTCTTGGTCTTGGATATCGAGGGTGATGTCGTCAAGTGCGATGAGATCGCCGAAGCGTTTTGTGATGTTTTCGAGTTTTACTGTTGCCATAAATGATTTTATTGTTCTCTGTTACAGGTATTGTTGTATTCTGATGTGACGCAAACTACTATAGCATAATCGTGTTTAGCCGTCAACGACTTTATTTAAAACTATAGTAAAGTTTAGAATTAATAGGACACTCCGCGCCGGTTCGGTTAGGAATGCAGATCGCATTTGGGTGAGTACACCGCAAAACCGAACCTACCGGGGGGATGAAAGTGTCTCTTTATTTTTAGAATTCACTATAAATGGCTCTGCGGAAAAAAATGCAACTTTTTTGCAACTCATTTGTAGTAACCTGTACCTATTATCGTTTTTCCTTAAAAATCGTAAAATTTCTATTTTATCCTCTCTAAATCAATTAAAAACAAACAATTTTTTAACTTGATAAATCTTTTTTTAGGTATACAATCAAAACGTGAGTTTGATGGATAATGGAACACAAACAATTAGCACAAGCCGTTATCCTTGGATTTTGCTATAAACCCTAACATTTTGAGGAACATTCATGCAAGTGAACATATACACTTTAGATATCAACCATATAAGGAAATTCCTATTTTCACGGCTTGGAACACAACTGTTTTTAGTCTGCATCGTGGGGTGTCTCTTTTTCAACATTATGATGGACCAATCCGCAGCACCCCCCGCGGAACCAGCCCCTAAAGCGAGTGAAGCGAATATGGCGAAAGCCAAAGAAATTCTCGCGGCAGCAGTAGAAGCGTACGGTGGGCTTGAGAAGTTGCAAGCGGTGAAGAATATTGTCATAAAAACTCGCGCGACAGCCAATTCACCGACGAGGGGACAGATGCAAATCGAGACCACGTCATACTACCTTTACCCAGACAAATTTAGGCAGGATTTCAAAATCTCGCCAGGTGGACAAATGGGCTTTGTCTTTGATGGTGTTTCAGCATTTGGCTATGTCTTTGATGATGTCTCAGGGATGACTACTCAGCCTCTCCCAGTCGGAAGGGCTAACGCCTTTAAGGATACAGTTTTCCGCGAGCCGTTATGGATGCTGACAAATCTCTCTGAAAACGAAATCCCGATTCAGTATGGTGGGACAGGAGAGGTAGATGGAAAACCCGCTGACATTCTCCTTGTGCCACAGCCAACGACCCGGATCTTGCAGCTTTTTGTGAGCCAAGAAACACACCATATTGTAAAATTCATTCATCGTGAAACGACCCCGGAAGGCGTTACAGCGGACAGGGAAACGTTCATGGATGATTATCGCGATGTTGAAGGTATCAAAGTCGCGCATCGCATTGTGCAAAAGATAGAAGATCAAGTCCTTAGCGACAGTCGAGTGACAGAGGTCATCTTGAATGCTAAAGAAATTGACGAATCTGTGTTTCAGAAGCCGGGGGAAAACATTAAATTTACGCGTTCGCCATCTTAAAGAACTTAACGAACCTATAGCATATAAACATCTAAGATTCGTTAGTTATTTCCAACTTTGGGAAGACAGAAGAAAATCGCTCGGATGTTAATAGTGGTTGAAGCAAAATTCTGTAAGGGCAGGCGTTCGTATCTGCCCTCTTCCGTTTTTCAGGTATATTTTCCTCTTGAATCTTCTTTGCAAATGCCGTATTATTTTAATCAGGACTTACGTATTTTTCCATGATAACGGACGTATAACGCACTGCAAGCGGGGTTTCAAACCCTGAAGAAACACCCAAGCAAAAACCCTGCAGTGGGGGCTGCGTAAGTCCTATTAATGATGGTTGTTGTGGTAACATTTGTCGATTTCTTAAATGAACCCGTATCCGAGTGAGATTCGGCTATATGAGAAGATTTGGCACACAGGGTCCTGTGAACCCTGAACAGCATTACGTTGTCCCCCGCACGGAAGAACTCACCGAGTTTATTAAACGCGTCAAAGAAGGACGTTATATCGTCATCTTCGCACCCCGGCAAACAGGAAAAACAACCTTCTTCTACGCTGCTATGGATATCCTTGCCTCAGAGGGACCGACCTACCTTCCTATTCATTTAGATTTTGAGGCATATAAAAACCTCGCTCCTTCCGATTTTTATAGGAACCTCACCGAAGATATCCGCGAGGAAATCGAGAATATTTACTACAACCGCGAAGAAGAGCCTTCCGAGATGTTACGAGATTTTTTAGAGAACACAACCCTAACCGACAATGTGTCAATGCTCAGGGGTTTCAGGGCATTGGCGAGGGTGTTAGAAAATCAACAGGTTGTCCTACTCATTGATGAGTTTGATGGGATTCCACTGGCAGTCATGAGCGATTTTCTATATGCCCTCCGCCGTATCTATGTCTCCAGAACCACTCCCCGATGTCCGCACAGCCTTGGCATTGTCGGTGTCAAGAGTATAGCGCAACTCAACTATGATCGTTCTGTCTCTCCGTTTAATATCCATGACGATTTTGCGTTGCCCAACTTCACGCTTGCACAGGTACAAGAACTGTTTGGGCAATATACCGCTGAGGTCGGACAGGCTTTTGCGCCGGAAGTGACTGAAGCCATTCACAAACAGACAGGGGGACAACCCTTCCTTGTTAACCGATTCGCGCAGATACTCACAGAAGAAATGGACATTCCGAAAACCGAAACGATCACGTTGGCACACTTTTCAGCAGCACACATCCAACTCATGGACGAAAACAATACCAACCTAACACATTTGACAACCAATATCCGGCGAAATCCTCGCTTTGAAAACTTTTTGATGCGAATCGCATTGTATGAGGAAGGGGTGCCTTTCAACTTACGCAACGAACTTGTTAATGAACTCGCAACGTACGGAGTACTCGCGAGAGGCACTGACAGAATGTGTAAAATTGCCAATCCAATTTATCTACATTGCATTTTACAAGCATTCAAACCAGTAGTCAATGGATTGGAGAACGATTACTTCCCCGAAGACACCGATGGATTTCAGTACCTCACGTCCGATGGACAGATTCAGATGGAACGGCTCTTAGATAACTTCCGAGACTTTATTGCCCGCGCAGGGTTCAGGATTCTGCAAGTCCCTGAAACACCCCAAGAATTCATCGGACAGCATCTCCTTTTCGCCTATCTGGAGCAGTTCGTTAACGGCGTGAACGGGGCAATGTATATGGAAGTCCCAACCGGACGCGGCAGGATGGATCTGATCATCCTTCACAACCAGAGAAAGTATGTCGTTGAAACAAAGATTTGGAGAAGTGAAAGAGGTTATGCCGATGGGAAGCAACAACTCGCGGCGTATCTGGCGACAGAAGGCGTAACAGAGGGCTACTACGTTGTGTTCGATCACCGCGAGGCACCGGAACCGCGTACAGAGACAGAGACAATAAATGGACTGACGATTCGGAGTTACGTGATTCCTGTAGTGCAAGAACGTCCTTCAGCAAAAATAAAACAATAGGGACAACCCGAGGTGTGATAGTGAGTAGGCTTGCTGCCGAATGCCATCACACCTTTTTTGCTGCTGGAGGGAAAAAATATATGCAATTCGGCAGTGTATGGGGTATAATTATTAAGAAATAGCCTACAGATGTAGAATGTAAAACGTCCCGTGCACGTGGAAAGTCGGAGAAAGCGATGCTGAATCGGTCAGAGACAGAAGAAAACCCATACACAAATCTGTCTTTAATGGACAAAATTAAACGAAAATATGATTTAACACCCTCAATCACACTCGTTCTTGGATTGACGACGCTGTTTTTTGTTGTCTTCCTTATATACCCGCTCCTTTATGTTTTCAAAGAGGCGTTTTGGATTCAAAGCAAATTTGATCTGACCTACTTTAAACTGATGGTGACCGATCCGAATATCCGAGAACTGGTCGTGAACAGTCTCAATATCGGCGTAATGGTCACCATAATGACGAGTGTCATCAGCCTTCCACTTGCGTATTTCTTGACCCGGTACCGGTATCCGGGACGCAATATGTTACGCTCCGTTATCCTAATTCCGATGATTATGCCACCCTTTGTCGGTGCGATTGGCATGCAGAAGTTGTTCGGATTATATGGAAGCGTCAACATGCTGCTCGTGAAACTTGGGCTGATTGATATGGCAGGCACTATTGACTGGTTCGGTGGCGGCTTTTGGGGTGTGGTGATGTTGTCAACCTTGCACCTTTATCCGATCATGTATCTTAACATCGTCGCTGCACTCGCAAACGTCGATCCGAGTCTGGAGGAAGCCGCGGAAAATATGGGGGCATCACGGTTCCAAGTTTTCCGTCAGATAACGCTCCCATTGATGATGCCGGGTTATTTCGCAGGCGCGATTCTCGTCTTTATCTGGGCGTTCACGGACCTCGGTACACCGCTGATTTTTAATTATAACGAAGTTGTCGCGGTGCAAATTTTTCGACAAGTGACTGAGGCGAACACGAACCCGATGGGTTATGCGCTTGTTGTCCTGATTATCGTGCTAACAGCACTCGCCTTTTATGTCTCTAAACGGTGGACAGGGAGTAAGCACTATGAAATGCTCGGTAGAGGGCATGTGACATCGCGTGAAACGGACGCAAGATGGCGGATGCGGACGATCATCTATCTCTTTATCGGTGGATTGACGTTTATGGCACTCTTACCACATATCAGTGTCATCCTTGTCTCCTTAACACCGGACGCAAGCCAGTGGCAGTTGAGCGTGCTACCCAAATCGTGGACCTTCGCACATTATGTTGAGACGTTCACACATGACGATACACTGCCGAGTATCTTTAACAGCCTCAAATACAGTATTTTCAGCACGTTGTTGGCACTCTTAGTCGGTATCGTGGTATCGTACCTGTTAACCCGCAAGCGTCTCCCGTTCCAAAATCTGTTGGATGCGGTTGCGATGTTGCCGTTAGCATTGCCCGGTGTTGCGATTGCGTTTGGGTATATGGGTAGTTTTGCGGATACGACGCTGCTGTTACGGTATTTCCCCGATGGACTTGTTTCGGTCATAGACCCTCGGAAGAACCCGACGTTCCTGTTGATTATCAGTTATGCGGTTCGGCGGTTGCCCTATATGCTGCGCTCTATCTACGCCGGTCTCCAACAGACAAGTGTGACTTACGAAGAAGCATCGCAAAACATGGGGGCGACACCGATCCGTACCTTGTATAAAATAACGTTACCCTTGGTCGTCGCGAACATTCTTGCGGGTGCGATTCTTGTCTTCTCCTTTTCGATGTTAGAGGTTAGTGATAGTTTAATCTTAGCAATGCAGGATAAGTATTATCCGATTACAAAAGCGATTTGGGCACTCTCTCAACGTCCCGACCACGGCGCATATACGGCGAGTGCCTTGGGTGTGGTGGGGATGTTAATCCTGATTGCGTGTCTGCTCGGTGCTGGACGTGTGCTCGGCGGGAAGTTAGGCGAAATTTTCCGAATTTAAGAAAATTAAAATCATCAACACCTGACAGTTAAGTAAGATCAAGAAAGGGCTTCACTATGAAAATAACCCCAATTTTATTAGTTGTTTTTACCGTTTTTTCACTAAACACATTCGCTCAAGATTTTCCTTATACCAGTCTGGATGGGCATACAAGTAGGGTCACTAAAATTGTTTTCAGTCCTGATGGTGCGATGCTCGCAAGCACAAGCGAGGATAGAACAATTCGCTTATGGGATATTGCCACAGGAACGCATAGACACACACTTACAGGTCATAATTCTCGTATCTACTCTGTTGCTTTTAGTCCAGACGGGTTGACGCTCGCAAGTGGAAGTGAAAATGGTAGAATTCGTTTTTGGAATGTCACCACCGGTCAATACAGAGTAACACTTGAAGGACATAGTAGATCTGTCGGAAGTGTTGCGTTCAGTCCGGATGGTCAGACACTCGCAAGTGGGAGTTCTGATCGTACGATTCGCTTATGGAATGCTACCACGGGTCAATACAGGGTAACACTTGAAGGACATTCTGAATCCATAAACAGTGTTGCGTTCAGTCCGGATGGTCAGACACTTGCGAGTGGGAGTTCTGATCGCACAATCCGCCTATGGAATGCCACTACAGGTTTCCACAAGCAGACCCTCACAGGTCATACAAGCAGTATTTATGATATTTCATTCATAGAGG
>JAAXHI010000028.1 GCA_012270875.1 Candidatus Poribacteria bacterium
AGCGTATCTTCAAGATGGGCAGAGAAGTGTTCCTCAGCCTGTAAGCAGTTCATAGGTCGCTCCTGAATAGTTAACAGTACGCAGTACGCTGCGCTTTTGGTACTCAGTTAAAGGGGTATCTTCTATCAGTAGCAGGAAAGGTAACTACCCCAATATGTTAACTGAGTACTGAAAACTGATAACTATTAAATAAACGGTTTTAACTTTTCTTTCAGCATGAGCCGGGCGCGGTTGATACGAGATTTCGTTGTGCCGCTTCGAAGTTCCAATACCTCACTGATTTCATCGTAACTCAGACCTTGTAAGTCCCGGAGTACGAGTGGGAGTCGATACTGCTCCGGTAATTCTGCGATAGCGTTTTGGATAGCGTTTTGTAATTCCTTGCGTTCGAGTGCGATTTCCGGTTCAAAAGCCGGATTCGCGGGGGTACTTGCAATCAGATCGATCTCTTCATCTCCATCACTATCGCTTCCGCTGTTCACGACATTGTCAACTCTATACCGGTCACGTCGTCCTCGGTTTCGGAGTTCATTTTTACAGAGATTTGAGGCGATGTGATACATCCACGTCTTAAAATGCGCACCCTCCGATTTGTAGCGATTTGCTGCTTTAAAGATGCGGATGAATGTCTCCTGCGCCAGGTCCTCGGCACTATCCCTGTCATTAATGAACCGAGCGATGAAATTGACGAGCGGCTGTTGATGTCGGCGTACAAGAAGCGTAAACGCGTTTTCATCCCCTTTTTGGTAGCGTTCCATTAGTTCATCGTCTAAGTCAGGCATCGGGTACCTCCGGAGGTGCTTGTCTATAATATACACCGAACCGGGGATTTAGTTGCAAATTTTTTTCTATATTAAGATTTAGTATTTTTAACCCCCTAAATCCCCTATAAGAAACACCCCAGCAAAAACACCCCCCCTTATCCCCCTTATCAGGGGGTTGGCGGACTTTAATCTGAACCGATGCCGATACCTTGATGACTACTTTTGGAGTTGTGATGATTTATGAGACACCCTCAGTTACGTATCGTGTTGGCGTTTAGAAGGTTTGTGTCAAGCGGACCATTGACAAACGACCTAATTCTGGGGTACCGATAAATTGCTGATGCTTGCGGTTCAGAAGATTTTGGACTGTCAGTGAGAGGCGGGGTCTCGGGCCGATTGGTAGATCATAGCCAGCACTTAGATCAATCGTATAGTACGATTCAAGTTCACCGACGTAGACCCCTGATCTCACGGGGAAACCCGCCACAAAGCGCGTTCGGAGTCCTGCTCCTAATCCGAGATCGGTGTTAATGTATTGAATGCTTGCCCCGAATTTATTTTTCGGTGCGTTGAGTGCAATATCACCGAGTCCATCAACGTTTTCAAAGAGGTCTTTACTGACGAATGAATAATTGGCACCGACACTTAAACTTGGGTTGAGGTAATAGGTAAAATTCAGATCCAACCCGTTGAGCGAAATGTCCCCGTAGTTCCGATAGGTGAGCATGACTGCGTTGGGATCTGCCGCCTGTTCTGGTGTCACCGTGCCGAAGGGGATAGAGGCGATCACTTTCACCAATTCATCAACAGGTGAACCGTTGCCGTTTCCGCCTTGGGCAGGTGCGTCAAATGCAAGCAGTGCCTGCTTTAGGTTCGCGTTTGCGGGATCCGCTAAGGCTACGGTAATTTGTTCACCGATGGAAGCACCTAACGTGGCAGGGTCCAAAAAGACATTCGGGGTTTCAACGACCAAGGGACCGACAAAATCCTTAATCCTTGAATGATAAACATCAGCGGAAAATGCGAATCTGTTCATGAGAATCCCTTTGTATCCGACTTCATAGGTTTGCGTGATTGTCGGCTTAAGTGGATTAACGTCGTTCACATCTTCAACGTCAACAAAATTGCCTGTCTGCGGATCAAGTGCGCGTAAGACATTTTTTACACCAACAATCTGCTGCGGCATGAGGTTGTCAAGCCCATCGGAGAGTGCCTGAACGCTCGGTTCTGGAAGCCCTTGCGCGGTTAGACCTGCTTTAAAAGTCCTTAGGACGACACCGCGTCCAACATTCCACATGACGTTGGTGAAAACAGGATCGTCAAGTGGAATGTACGTTTCTGTCGGAAGCTGTGCCAACGGCGAGAAGGGGGAGCGAAACTCTGGACGATCATTCGCGCTTCGTTTGAAAGTAAATCCTGTTTCGGAGCGTACACCTTGTGCCTGTATGTCGATATTCGGACTGAACCCTAACACCGGTTGAAAGTTGGCACCTAACTGAAATGGATCTTTTGCCGACAAAATATCGAGAAATAGGTCCGAGGTTCTCGGCGTATTGAAGGCGCGGTTATAAGTTACCCTGAAGTTATGGTCATCGTTGGGTTGGATGGCGAGTGCGACACGTGGGGAAAGTACCATATCTTCAAGTTGGCTGTGGTCGTCAACCCGTCCGGCAGCGATGAACTTTAACTGCGGAAGAATTTTGGTCTCTGATTGCAAATAAGCACCAATCTCGTCGATGTTGTCGTCCTCTTCATTCATGCCATTAATTGTCCCTTCTGTGTCGGGACGGGTCAACAACACATCCAGTCCATAGGTAAAGCGTTGCCAATCGCCAAAACTGTAACCGTGCTGAATCTGTCCGACGTACAGGTCGGAATTGTCAATAGTCGGATCACCGCTCCGCACGACGTAACTATCGCCAGCGTTGCTCCGATTCCAAAAGGCTTGTGCAAAGAGATCTTTGTGAATGAACCGTCCTTGGAGATACCCGTACGTCCAGTGTTGTGCTTGACCGGCACCAATTCCTGTCAGTTCAATACCGGTGGCTTGTGTGAAACCGCTGGCAATAATAGCAGTCGTGTCATCGTTTGGACTATAATCGACCCGAAATTCGCCGCTGGCTTTATAGGTGTCAAAAATCAGTTCGCCTGCACTGTCAAGGTCCTCTTTTGCGCGCCCCTCTTCCCAATCGTTTCCTCGAAAATAATTGCCCGAAAGTTTATAGCCGATTGTCTCGTTGACAACGCCTGCATGTCGGAGTGATCCCATAAGTATACCCCGTTCGCCGCCGCCGAGACTAATGGTCGTTCCTTGGGATGTAAATGGTGAGCGAGTGATGATGTGCATAACACCGTTGGCACTGTTTGGACCGTAGAGTGCCGCGCCAGGCCCCGAAACGACTTCAATTTGTTCAATATCTTCGCTGATCGTCGGGATGAAACTGTAACTATTGACCCGCAGTGAAGGCACGCTCGCAATCCGGTTATCCACAAGCGAGAGCAGCGATCCTGAAAAGACGTTATTGAAGCCGCGAACGACAACATACGATGTCCCGAGGCCAGCAGTCACTACATCCACCGCACGTACCGATTTTAAGTGTTCTGTAACGCTTGGCGCGACGCGATCTTTTATTTCTGAATCCACAACAAGGGCAACCGAGGCAGGTGCCTCAAGCACCTTTTCCCGGCGGCGCGATGCCGTAACGGAGACCTGCTCAAGTTGGATAACGTTTGAAGAGAGGGCAATTTCTATAGACTTTGTTTCGTCGGCAGTAAGTGTGACATCTGTCAAAACTTTATCGGCATAACCGGTAGAAGATGCAGTAATCGTGTAGATGCCCGCAGCTAAATCAGCAACTACAAGCGCACCATTTGTGTCACTAACCGCCGTGATAACATCACCTGTTTTCGGTGTGATGGTAACAGAGACCCCGTTCAGTCTGCTGCCAGTTCGCGTATCTGTTGCTGTAATGTTCAAAGTCGCAGCTTCTGCCGACATCACAGCGATTCCGAAAATAATGTATAGACATAATGCCAAGATACCAAGTAAAGGTAATGATTTCATCGGATTATCTCCTTTATTAATGTCTTAATATGACTTAACCCAAGTTACTACGTCTTTAGAGAAAAAATGCTGATAATGAGCCAATATTTTGTAGCGTAAACTTCCAGTTTGTGCTACATAGGTGGCAACTTAGGTTATGACTTAATATGATAGGAATAGCATGATTGAAAAAATAGTTCAAGATAAAAGCAATATTGTTCACAGGTAGTCACTTGGGTTACTTAAGAAAATTTTCAATCTCCGATGGCGTTGGCAGTGACGGGATTACGCCGACTTTTTGGGTTGCCAGTGCGCCTGCAGCGTTGGCATACCGCATGATAGGATCGAATTGATCTCTTTCAAGTGCAGTGAGGTCCATATATTGCCTTAATTGTGCGAGCATAGCAGCGACGAAGGCATCTCCTGCGCCGAGTGTATCCACTACATCGACGCCGAAGCCGTCAACAAAACCGTCAACAAAACCGTTTGTGTAATAGCAACCGCGCTCGCCTAAAGTAACAACGAGCAACTTCACACCGAGTCCAAGGATACGTTTAATGCCTTGTTTCAAATCCGAGTCTCCTGTAACAAATTCCCACTCCTCGTCTGAAATTTTGACGATATCGGCGTGGGGCATTACCTCCCAGATCCAATGCTTAGCATCGGCAGCGTCGTCCCAGAGCATCAACCGTAC
This sequence comes from Candidatus Poribacteria bacterium, assembly GCA_012270875.1. GTDB lineage: Bacteria > Poribacteria > WGA-4E > WGA-4E > WGA-3G > WGA-3G. The sequence goes on from JAAXHI010000028.1 coordinate 4,502, forward strand.
ATTTGGATCGTAAGAAAGGCGCGCTCGACCGGCTTTTGCGGCTTGGATTGCGGCAAGGGTGGCTTCTCGGGTCGGTGAATGGCTGAGACTGACAGAACCGTAGTGGAACAGTTTTGCTGACCGAATATAGTTAGCGTTAATTTCATCGGGAGAGAGTTGGATATCGGCACCCGGATGTCGATAGAAGGTGATGTCTTTCATGCCGTCAGAGCGTGTAGCGACGAAGGCTAAAGTCGTCCGAGAGGTCTCGCCTGCGATGAGATGGGTAGTGTCAACACTGTTCTGGTGGAGTGTTTCTCGTAGAAAATCGCCAAACGCATCTGCGCCGACTTTGCCGATGAACCCGGCATCTACACCGAGTTTGGCTAAGCCGACGGCAACATTGGCAGGCGCGCCGCCCGGGGCTTTGACGAATCCGGGTGCTTCAGCGAGTGTGACATCAGGCGTTGTGGAAACAAAATCAATAAGGAGTTCACCAATACATAAAGCTTCTGGCATAAAGGGTTGTTCCTTCAAAATGTTGTCTGAGTATCGTTAGCGAGGTCTGCAACCTCACCACTTATCCGATGCTCTCATTAAAATGTCGTACGTAAGTCTTGTGCTTGTCCCGTTTCTGCGGATCGGTAGCCAGCATCAAAAATCTCTATTACGTGCCGGGCATGTTCCGCCGTAACGATCGTCGGTTTGTCCTCACGAATCCAATCCACGAGCTGCATAATATCCTCATAGACGTGCGATTCCTGAATGTTACGATGCGGTCCCACGACGTGCGG
>JAAXHI010000258.1 GCA_012270875.1 Candidatus Poribacteria bacterium
ACGAAACCTTATGGAGCTACAGCAACAGCAGATATGCCACAGTTCCGCGTGGAAGCCAGCAGACCTTTTGAGACTACAGGAGTAGATTTTGCTGGACCTATCGCTTTCAAGATCGCAAAGAAGGAGCAGGGAAAGCGTTACATTTTGCTGTTTACTTGCGCCACGTCAAGGGCAGTATATTTAGAATTGACGAAGACCCAGACGGCAGAAGAATTTCAGAGGAAGTTAAACTTGTTCATAGCCAGGAGGACAAGGCCCAAGGTCATGATATCAGAAAACGCCTCAGTGTTCAAGTCTACATCAACCTGGATGAAGAACATCAGGAAGAGCGAAAGGTTACAGGACTACCTGGCTAGACAAGACATAAACTGGCGATTCAACCTATCCAGATCCCCTTGGTGGGGAGGCATATATGAACGGTTGATCAAGGACGTGAAGAAAACCCTACACAAGACACTGGGCCGGACTCACCTTACTTTTGAGCAACTCGAGGCTGTGGTTATCGACGTCGAGAACAATTTGAACAACCGGCCCTTAACCTAACTTGACAGTGATGGAGGGGAGGAACAAGTTTTAACTCCAAACATTTTGATGTGGGGGCAAAATGCCCACCCTATTGAGGGAGAAGAAGATGAAGAAGAAACAAGTACACTAAACAAGCACCTGAGAAGGCTAAAAACCATGCTTGGAAGAGATGGAGACATGAATATGTCCACAACCTAATGGAGACTCATCGAATCACCCGCAAGACCGCAAAGGTACCAGACATCGGAGAAATTGTATTGATAGTCGCAGACGAGAAAAATCGAGGAGAGTGGAAAAAGGGAAATGTCGTACGACATATTCGAGGAAAAGATGGAGTTGTCCGAGGATTGTCATTGCTTCACAAGGAACACCACAATGACAGACCACTTAACCTCGTGTGCCCATTGGAAATAAGACAGGCAGTAACGAGCGACAAAGGAGTGCCAACCGCACAGAGCCAACCGCATGAACGAACCAGGATCAGAAGACAAGCAGCTGAAACAGCCAAACAGAAGATTCGTCAAGTCATTACGAACGAGGAAGATGATTGAACTATGTTACTTCACGGGAACAAGGACTGTTTTAAAAACTGAGCTCTACTCAATTTTTAGGGGAACGTGACCGGAAATGTCGTGACA
>JAAXHI010000430.1:0-3633 GCA_012270875.1 Candidatus Poribacteria bacterium
ATTGTAAATATAGTAACATATTTGAAGGAAACAGTCAAAAAAATGCCATTCTGCGATTTGCTTTATGGAACAACTTATGCTAAAATATGCGGAGATTTAACTGGAATATCCATATATCTTTAGCAATAGTGAGGCGCGATTATGAAGGTAGCAGCGATTTTAGGTGAACGGCAAGCAGGGCTGGTTGACGTACCAGATCCGACACCAAAAGAAGATTGGGTGGTTGTGAAAATCCACGCATCCCCGATGTGTACCGAATACCACGCTTTTGAACATGGAAGCGAAACCGATGGGATGGGACACGAAGCGGCTGGTGAAGTTGTGGACATCGCACAACCCGGAAAAGTGGAGATAGGTGATCGGGTGGTCGTGATGCCGCAATATCCTTGTGGCAAATGTGTACTTTGCACCGACGGAGATTACATCCACTGCGAAAACAACTATAATTTTCAGGAGTTCGTCGGATCCCGTTATGGCAGTGCGACGATGGCGCAGTATATTCTGAAGCCGTCTTGGCTACTCCCAAAGATTCCAGATAACGTCTCCTACGAACACGCCTCGCTTGCGTGTTGTGCGTTGGGTCCATCGTACCGAGCCTTTGACGAGATGGGTCTCAATGCGACACATACTGTGCTAATCACTGGCATAGGTCCTGTCGGTTTCGGTGCGATTACCAACGCTCGGTTCCGCGGTGCGAGAGTCATCGCAGCGGAGTTGATTCCGTGGCGCGCTGAACGTGCGAAACAGATGGGTGTTGAAGCTGTCATCAACCCGACCGATGAGGATGCCGTTGATCAGATTCGCGATCTCACAACAGACGGACGCGGTGTTGACTTTGCGCTGGATTGCTCAGGAAACGTTCAAGCACACCGACTCTGTATCGACGCGACGCGTCGGCGCGGCACAATTGCGTTCGTCGGACAGAGCGGCAGAAACGACACGGTTATCCATGTCAGTCCGGATCTCATCGGCAAAGGATTACGCCTCGTTGGCGCGTGGCACTATAACCTTAACCAGTTCCCCGGATTGATGAAGGTTATCGAAGGTTCAACGCTCCTTGATCTGCTCATCAGCAATGTTTACCCGATGCGTGAGATCCAAGCGGCGTTTGAAACTTCTGCATCTCACGAAAGTTCTAAGATTATCCTCAAACCTTGGGAATAAACCATGTCAACGACACACAGACCGAATATACTTCTCATTGTGTCCGATGACCATGCGGCACCAGCGATTAGCTGCTATGGCAGCGAGTGGTGCGATTGATCGTTCTACACCACCGGAATGGGAGATGTTTGACTTAGAGAAACACCCATACGAGATGCAGAATGTCTACGCAGATCCGGCGTATGCAGAGGTTATTGTGGAATTGAAGGCGGAATTGGAGCTGCTGCGGGATGCGTTGGAGGATTGCGAGTGAATTTGATGTCTTAGTAGAATACAACAATTGTGTGGTATATCATCACCTTGTTGTTTCATCAATAATCTCCTGAATCTGAGTTTTCAGAACCGGCAATTCCGAGTACACCACGTCCCTGATAATATTGATATCCACATCAAAATATACGTGGGTTATTCTGTTTCTTAACCCCGCAATTTCCTGCCATGGAATGTTTGGATATTTCTTTTGAATTGAATTGGGAATCTTCTTGATTGCCTCACCAATGATTTGAAGGTTTCGGATAACCGCATCAAGGCGCATCTGATCCGTTTCAAACTGACCGCGAGTAACACCTTCAACGTAGGATGCAATACGATCGGCTGCTGTCACTATGTCTTGGAGATATAGGTCATAGTTCCGTGACATACTCTATCTCTTTTTCAATATAAGGTTTGAAACCCGGTTTGATGGAGGTAGGGGTAAGGAGGTCAACGTCTTTTTCAAACAAATTTTCAAGAAAAAGAGCCAGTCCCATGTAGTCCCGAAAAGTAAGCCTTTCGAGTTCAACGAGAAAATCAATGTCGCTTACGGCGGTTGCTGTTCCTCGAGCGTAAGATCCGAACAAGCCAATCCGTTTGACTCCGTATTTCCGCAGGGTTTTTCGATTGTCCACAAGGGTCTGCTTGATTAACTCCTTGTTAAGAACTGCTTCATTTCCCAAATTAAATCCCTCCTCTAAGACACCTGACCTACGTTTAACATTGTAAATTATCTTGATATTTAAAGCAAACCTTTATATCATATCTGGGAAGGAAAGAATAACCTTAGCCCCACTGAGGAACGGATATGACGCCGAAACAGAAATATCTCTTCGACCTGCGCGGTTATCTGCATTTAGAGAACGTCTTAACACCCGAAGAACTCAGTAACGCACAAGCGGCGATTGAACGGCTTGTGCAGGCAGCACCAGACGAATTGCCTCCGGGAATTAGTCGAGGCGGTGAGGGTTTTTCAAATGGATTCTCAGCAGATAAATCGCTTGAGGCGTTGACGCTGCATCCTGTCACATGGCCCATCATCAAAGAACTAACTTGGAATAAACCGCGTTTCAATCGCGGGTCGCTTGTTGTGAATACACACGAGCAACAGGAGATGACACCGCTCCATTGTGCCGGTGAAGGTTTTCGTTGGACCCGGCGGTATGGTGTCAAAAACGGTCAAATCTTCACCAACGATGTCGTTGCTTTCTTCTATTTCACGGATGTCTATCCCGGAGACGGTGGTTTGATCGTTTTGCCGGGTTCGCATAAGCGCGAGTTTGCGCGTCCTAAAAACCTATTTTTCCCTGAACCCGACAACCCAGATGCTCCGCTCCATCCTGCGATCATCAATGTAACACCGAAAGCAGGAGATGTCGTGATTATCACCGAAATGTTGACACATGGCGTGCTGGTGTGGAAACCACAAGACCGAGATCGGCGGTTCCTGATTTTGCGGTATAAGACGCAGTTTTTTCAGGATGAGCGCGGGATCCGAGAGGTCTTCCCACCAGAAGTGATGGAAAGACTTTCTCCAGAAACAAAAGCACTGGCAGCTTACGGATCGGAATGGGAAATGAAGGACCTTGTGAAACAGGAGAATGTAAGGTTAACCGTATAGACAGGATTTCAAAAACACACAATGCTCAAAGAGTTAACGAAAAATGAATGGTTGTCGCTTTTAAATATCCCTGAGGACAGGATACCAACCGTTTTAATCCTGCGAGGAACACGCAATCTAAAAGCCAATTACCTTAAGCATCGCACTTTCTTCACGAACATTTATGAAGTTGGTTCGCCGAATGGTATTTTTGAGGATGTGCTGATTGGTGATTATAAGAGCATCGGTGTTGGTTACGCTTCTGTGTACGGCGATGCGATGGCTTCTGAAATCACACATCTTTTCGGTGTGCTGGGAACGTCCTTTGTCATACAAACAGGATGCTGCGGTGCGTTGACCGATAGTATCCAAGCAGGCGATCTCGTTTGTGTAACATCAGCCTATTGTGGTGAAGGGGCAGCACAATACTATTTACCACAGGCTCAGGAAATCAATGCCTCACTTGATCTTGTTGAACAGATTTCGCCTTCACGTGTCGCCTCTGTGGAGATACATAAAGGTCGAATCTGGACGACATCGGCACTGCTTGCAGAGGGAAAATCAGAAATCCAGAGTTGGTCGCATCAAGGTTATATTGCCGTAGATATGGAAACGGC
>JAAXHI010000430.1:3644-27587 GCA_012270875.1 Candidatus Poribacteria bacterium
GAAAAGCAAAAACGAAGAACGGATGGCGAACAAGCCGTTATTGATACAGTTTTTGCTATCATAGAAAACTACGAAAATGGAAATCGTTAAAGCAAAACTGGGTGATGTCAAAAGACTCGCTGAGTTGAACAGATGCCTCATTGAGGATGAGCAGCACCCCAATCCGATGAACATAACCGAACTTACTGAACGGATGCGAGAATGGTTGGCAACCGACTATATCTGCTATCTGGCGAAGGAGAGCAGACACATCATCGCATATTGTCTATACAGAAATGACGGTGGATACTATTATATGCGACAATTGTACGTGGATAGATCACATCGACGAAAAGGCATCGCTACGCAACTGCTCGATTGGCTTTATGAAAACGTATGGACAGATAAGAAAGTTAGATTGGACGTACTCGCTCATAACGAGGCTGCCGTTGCTTTTTACAAGCGTTACGGCTTCAGAATCGGTGTCTATAGAATGGAAAAATAATCCTTAATTCAGTGTACATTGACACAGATTCTTTATTAATGTTATCATATATCAAGGTAGTATTGTTTGTTAACAGATAATAAAACTCAGGGCTAAATCAATTTACCTCACGAGATTCCCTGTCTAAGATATTGAGATTCCCGTCATGGCTAAACACATTAATGGGATTAACCCCGACATCCTCAAATGGGCGCGCGAACGTTCCGGTTATACTGTGGAAGCGATTGCCGCATTTTTGAAAAAAGGTGTTTCAATCATCAACGATTGGGAATCAGGGGAACGCGCGCCGACTTATATTCAACTTGAGAAATTAGCAGATAAATACAAGCGTCCCATCGCCATTTTCTTTTTCCCTGAACCTCCCGAAGAACCGAATATAATTGAAAATCTTGCGTTACGAAGTTCTGATAATACTCCATTGGAGCCGCGCATCCATATTTTGTTGCGACAGGCTTATGCAAGGCAGTTTTCCTTAATGGAACTGAACATGGGCAAGAACCCAGCAGAAATGAAGATCTTTCGCGATCTTCAGGCACGACCTAATGATTCAGCGATGGCGTTGGCACAGCAAGCCCGAGCGTATTTGAACGTGGATGTTACCACGCAAACAAGTTGGAACACCACTGTAAAAGCATTTGAAAATTGGCGGGATCGTGTTGAGGAAGCAGGTGTTTTCGTTTTTAAGGAGGCATTCCAAGACGACTCTGTTGACGGTTTTTGTCTCAGACATGACGAATTTCCTGTAATTTACTTGAACAATAGTAGACCGTCGGTGCGACAGATTTTTTCACTCTTTCATGAGTTAGCACATCTTTTAATCGGTCAGAATGGCCTCATACAAAGTAATATTTTCCATGGTGGTATTTTTCGTGGTGGCACCATTCAGGCAATTGAAGACTTTTGTGACCAATTTGCTGGCGAGTTCTTGGTGCCATCCAACGATTTTGAGAACCGTCTTAATTTTTTTACTAATTACAACGATAAAACAATAGAGGAGTTAGCACATTACTATAAGGTGAGTCGTCCGGTCATCTTGCTGAAGTTAGTGAAAAAAGGTATTCTTACGCGAGAAAACTATTGGCAAAGGATAAATCAGTGGGTTGAGGAATACAAATATCAGATACAAGGAAAGACGGGCCGCAAAACTTCAAGTGGCGGAAGTTATTACAACACTCGTGCAACATATTTGGGTTACAGATTTATGGAACTCGCGTTTGGAAAATATCGTGATGGACATTGTTCTGTTGAGCAACTTGCAGAACATCTGAATGTGAAGGTTAAACATTTACCTCAGTTAGAAGATTGCCTATTGAGAAAGGCTCTCCGTTAATGGCTTACGTATTCGACACAAATTGTTTCATAGTAATAGGGCACTATTATCCAGAACAATTTCCACGTTTTTGGGAAAAATTCAATCAGGCGGTAGAAAATGGTAAAATAATTTCTGTGCGTGAAGTTCACAGAGAATTAGATAGAAATGCGGCTGAAGATCACTTAATCGAATGGATAGAACTCCACAAAAATATATTTGTCACTCCAAGTTCAGCGGTGATGCAATTGGTTAACGAAATATTTTCAGTGCCACATTTTGAAGCATCGCTACCAGATAGAACACGGTTGGGAAACAACCCTTTCGCGGATCCGTTTGTTGTTGCTCAAGCAAAGGTTATGAACTATTGTGTCGTTACACAAGAAAGTGAAAGACCGCGTGCTGCAAAAATTCCAAACATCTGCGGGCATTTTGATGTGGACTGGACAAGTCTGAAAGGATTCATGGAAAGAGAAAATTGGAGTTTCTAACGTTAACTCAGGGAACCTAAGGAACTAACAATGAAATACGATAAAACGAATCGCACTTTTGATTGTGAACCGACACTTACGGATTCACAGGTGGTGCAGTATTGCAGAGATGGCTACTTGCAACTCCAAGGGGTCGTCCCCGATGAGATTAACCAGCGGACGTGTGATTATCTCAACGGCGATTTACCGATAAATCCGTGTTTTATGCCACCCGGTATGACGCACGCCGATTTAGAACGCATGCGGGATACACATGAACCGAGTTCCATTATGTTAGAGGATTGGTACATTGAGCATGTGCTACTGAATCGTGAACTCGCCGGAGCATTGCGCTCGCTGCTTGGTAAGAACGTTGGGTTACCCGTGCTGGTGAGCAACCACCGTGTTGAGTGTCCGATGCCTGCACAGGGGTGGCACCACGATGCGGATCACGTCTTTGGCCCCGAAACCAATTTCGTTGAGGTTTTCTATTTCCCACAGGATACACCGTTGGAAATGGGACCGACAGAACTTTTACCGGGTTCGCATATCCGCTCAACGAGTCGAGATATAGCCGAGAAAGGCGTTTCAAGCGAAGGACCTGCGGGTTCTTTCGTTATCCATTCGCAAAGTATCCTTCATCGTCGGGGTGAATCCAGTGCGGAAGGATTGCGTCACATGTTGAAATATAGTTATTGGCGGACAGTCCCACCAACACGGGATTGGAAGGATGAACCAGAATTTGACTTCCAATCTGCGGAATATGGCGGACACGGTGTCGCGAGATACGTGGCGCACATGTTCTATTGGCTATGTGGTAAGGGAGACGAATTCCGTTTGATCGGCGGGCAGGCGTGGCCCTGGTCGAGCGTGAACCAAATCGGACCTTCTTACGGTTTTGGACATAAAGACGGATATCTCCCGAATTGGCGGAAGGACAATCCGGACGATTACGCAGTGCCATAAGGGATACTCTATTTTTCCGAAATAACAAGCACCTGATTCGTTTCAACGTTCTGTAGAGTTTGCACTTTGCCGCAGAGCCATCGCACTGTTAGGGTATCAACCTGCGTCGCCTCACTCAGCCCGAAATGTAGACGGAGATCGTTCTGACTGATATACCCCGAACCGCTTTTGACTTCACGAATCTGCGTTAAATCGCCTGAAACAACGGTTACCCTGGCACCAATCGCATCACGGTTACAGTGCGTACCGATGAGTTTGACACGCAACCATCTTGCCGTGCTGTCACTGTCGTTCCGTAAAACGGTCGGTGCGTCTTTGAGGTTAGAGACAACAATATCTATATCGCCATCGTTATCTATATCGCCGAATGCGGTGCCACGACTCACCTTCTGTCCTGCTATTGCCGCGTCAGGGTTCTCCGAAAAATTGATGCCGCGGTTGCTCAGAAAAAGTTGATTCGGTTGTGCGTACGTGCCGATCGGGTCAATCTCCGCGACATTATCGTCTAAATGCCCGTTGGCAACGAACATATCCAGCCAACCGTCATTGTTAAAATCGACGAAATCGACACCCCACGCCAAATAACGGAGACTCTTCTCACCGATGCCTCTGGCGAAACTCACCTCGTTGAAAAATCCGCTCTGTGCGTTGTGGTACAGGCTATTCGTCTGATCCTGAAAATTTGTAATCACGATGTCAAGATAGCTGTCATTGTCGAAATCACCGAGGTTCGCGCCCATTCCGCTATAGGCACGTCCTTCCTCACTGAGTGCAACACCTGCGAAAAGCGCGTCCTCGGTCATCTTAATAGTCGTATCACTGTCATTTCGATAGAGAAAATTCGGCGTGGTATCGTTCGCTACAAAAATATCCATATCGCCATCGTTATCTATATCACCGCAGACGACACCTAACCCTTTTCCGTCAGCACCTCTGATGCCTGCCTCCGCTGTTATATCTGTGAAGGTGCCGTCGCCGTTGTTGCGATAGAGGATATCTGTAGCACCCTGCAGTGCTTCCGGCGTGCAGTACGTCCGAACACCCTGCCGAGTGCATTCCGGGTTTGTCTCCGGATCGAATTGAACATAGTTGACGACGTAGAGATCCAAGTGGCCGTCGGCATCAAGGTCTACAAAGGCACAACCGCTACTAAACTGGTTCCCACCGATTCCGGCGGACTCGGTAATATCTGTAAAAGTGCCGTCGCCGTTGTTGCGATAGAGGACATTCGTTCCATAGTTCGTCACATAGAGGTCCGTGAAACCGTCGTTATTGTAATCCCCGACGCAGCATCCCAATCCGTAGCCTGTATCACCAACGGACGCTTCCATTGTTACATCGGTGAAGGTATCGCCATCGTTGCGATAGAGGCGGTTTGTTGGCAAGGTCGGCGAGGTGCGTCCGGGTAAGTTGCTTCCGTTGACGAGATAGAGATCTAAATCGTCGTCATTGTCAAAATCGAAGAGGGCAACGCCACTGCCGATCGGTTCAATAAAGTATTTCTGTCCACTCTCACCGTTGGTATGCCGAAATTCGATACCCAGCTGCGTCGTAACATCAGTGAATCGCACGGATTGGTTTTGTGAAGGTGCGGGTTGTGCAATCGCGTGGAGAATAAAAAGAAAAAAGGTGAAACGGATCATCGGTATTTTCAATTTTTTGTAACGCCTCGTCTGTGGATGTGCTATAATGGTCATCAGTCATCAGTTTTCAGTAGTTATCGGTTAGGAATTGGGATTTTAACAGATTATCCACATTCGGTGTCCCGCAGAGGCAAGATGCGCTATGATAAATACGACTCTTAACTGATAACCGATAACCGATAACTGACAACTAATAAAAAAGGAGAAATTCTAATGGCTAATAATCTACGTTTTGGCGTTGTCGGCTTAGGTATGGGTATGAACCGCTCCAATGTGATTCACGAAACAGACGGTGCCGAACTCGTCGCTGTGGCGGATCTCGTTGAAGAACGGCGCAAAACGGCTGAAGAACGTTTCGGCTGCGAAAGCCACGAGGATGCGCTTGAGATGTTCGATCGCGATGACATCGATGTCGGAATGATTATGACCCCAAGCGGTCTGCACGGCAAATTCGGAGAGGAAGCGGCACGCCGCGGTAAACACGTCATCACCACTAAACCGATGGATGTCAGCGTCGAAAATTGTAACTCCCTTATTAAAACATGCGAAGACAACGATGTCAAACTGCTTGTCGATTTCGGTGAACGCTACGGGACGCATAATCGCCGGATCCAGCAGGTACTCGAAACAGGCGCGCTCGGAAGACCACTGTTGTGCGAACTCCGTATGAAATGGAAACGTCCTGATAGTTACTACGTCGGTTGGCACGGCACATGGGAACTTGATGGTGGCGGTTCTATCATGAACCAAGGTGTGCATTACATTGACTTAATGCTCTGGTTCATGGGTCCCGTCAAACGCGTCATCGGTGCACATTTTGATGTCTACGATCACGAAAATTGTGAAACTGAGGACATGACCTCGGCGATTCTCGAATTTGAGAGCGGCGCGTTGGGACACGTCCTGACAACGACAACATTCCCCGGCAGCAGCGTTTCGATGATCCATATCCACGGCGAAAAAGGCATCGTCGGTCTCGGACCGGAGATGTGGTCATTCGTTGACGACGATGAACCGGAAATTGAACTGCCACCTTATCCGGGTAGTGTGATTGAAGACGCGCTCCGTGTTATCAACGATGGCGCGGCACCGGCAGTCGATGGCTATGAAGGCAGACGTTCTGTCGCGCTTAACATGGCTATCTACGAGTGCGCACGTACCGGCAAAGCCGTTGAATTATCATGATAGATGGCTATCGGTTGTCGGTCTTCGGTTGTCAGTTAAAGAGGTGTTTGTCAAATCAAACCCGCTTAACCGATGACTGAAAACTGATAACCGATAACTATTGAAATTTGCAATTCGGATAAAAAATCGGTATAATATTTACCGGATCGAAAAACCGTTCGCTCTCGCGAAACCGCACCGAATGTAACAGGAAACCATTTTTTTCACAACGTCAAAAAAATGAACAGAAATGTCCATAGTTAAAAAGATGAAAACCGCAAAACTGATTACGATGGGATGTAAGGCGAACCAATACGATACGCAATCCCTGCGTGAGACACTCCAACGCAACGGATATAGGCTTGTTGACGCGGAGATGTCGGAGCAGCAGACAGACCTCTATCTCATCAATACATGCACCGTAACGAACGTCGCCGATCAGAAAGCACGGCAAGCGATTCGGCGAGCAATTCGCCAGCATCCGAGCGCAAAAGTGCTTGTCACGGGTTGTTATGCTGAAAGCGACCGCGAGGCGATTGAAGAGATACCGGGTGTAACGTTCGTTTTCGGTAACCGAGAAAAGGCGGATTTTCAGGACTATTTGGACATACTGCACGCCGAAACGTCAGCATCCTCGGAAGAGGTGCCTCACACACCGAATCCGCTTCTCTCTATAGCACCCGTACAACACGATGCGATCCGTGAACATGCCCGTTTTAGCAAAGGTGTCAGTGATGCGGGTAAACGTACACGCGCGCTCATCAAGGTACAAGACGGCTGCAGTGCTTTTTGCACCTACTGTATCATCCCTTACGTCCGCGGTCGGATGACAAGTCGTCCGCTCGACGACATCGCTGATGAAGCACATCGTATCGCTGACAGCGGTATCAAAGAGGTCGTCATCACCGGCGTGCATCTGGGTGCATACGGACAAGATACCGGTAGAGACAAGGACATCGCCGACATTTTAGAGCATATCCACGACGTTGAAGGTATTGAACGGATCCGTTTCAGTTCGATTGAACCGATGTATTTTCCTGATACGCTCGGTGAACGGATGGCGGCGTTACCGAAATGTATGCCTCACTTTCATTTGCCACTTCAAGCCGGTTCGGATGCGGTGTTGCGACGGATGCGTCGGCGTTATACCACAGCAGCGTTTGCACATCTCGTTGAGAACTTACGACGCGTCTTCGGCGACGATGTCGGAATTACCACTGACATTATGGTAGGATTCCCTGGTGAAACGGATGCACACTTTGAAGAATCGTGCCAATTCGTTGAAGATATCGGTTTCAGCCAATTGCATGTGTTCCGTTACTCACCCCGTAAAGGTACACCTGCGGCGACCTACCCGGATCAGGTATCACCACACATTTCCGCTGCGCGCAGCCAAGCGATGATTGCGCTCGGTGAACGTCTCAGTACTGCGTTTCGACAACGGATGCTTGGGAAACAGAAAGAGGTCCTCATCGAAGCGAGCAGAGAAGGCGAAAACAACCACCTCGCCGGTTTCACGGACAACTATCTCCGCGTCCTCGTGGATGCCCCAGAGAGTGCAATCAATCAGATCCAGCGCGTCACCTTAGGTGCGTTAGCAGGGGATTGCATCGCTGCCGCCTAACCTTCAGATCCCTCCGCTTTTGCTTTCAGATCGTAGAGAATATTCACAGCATCTAAAGGTGTCATCTGCGTGAGTTCCAAACGTCGGATCTCTTCGACGAGTGGGTGCGTCTTCGGTGTAAAGAGTGCCATCTGAAGTGAATCGCTTTGCATCGTTTTTCGAGAGACGCGACGACGCGGTTTCGGCATTGTCGGATGTGTTTTAGGCGGTCCTCCGGTTGCACCGTCCGCCTCAACGCTGAGATTGTGTTGTTCGAGCACCTCAAGTATCTGCTGTGCGCGTGTAATCACGGCTTGGGGAAGTCCAGCGAGTCGTGCGACGTGGATACCGTAACTCTGGTCTGCGCCACCCGGAACAACTTTTCGGAGAAAGGTTACTTTTTGCCCATCTTCATGGACAGCGACGTTGTAGTTCTTCGCGCGTTTATATTTACTGGCGAGTTCTACTAACTCATGATAATGCGTCGCAAAGAGCGTTTTTGCACCCATCCGTTTTTCGTCAAGCAGATACTCCGAAACTGCCCATGCGATACTGAGTCCGTCGAATGTGCTCGTGCCGCGCCCAACTTCGTCAAAGATAACGAGACTGTTGCGGGTCGCGTTGTTGAGGATATTCGCCGTTTCGTTCATTTCAACGAGGAACGTACTCTGTCCCATTACGAGGTTATCTGAAGCACCGACGCGTGTGAAAATCCGATCAACCAATCCGATCTTCGCAGCGGAAGCAGGCACGAAACACCCGATCTGTGCCATCAAAACGATGAGTGCCGTTTGACGTAGATAGGTGCTTTTACCGCTCATGTTCGGTCCGGTGATGATATGCAATTGTTCGTCATCACAGTTAAGTAGCGTGTCGTTGGGGACAAAACCCTCTTGCGTAAATAGCTGCTCGACGACCGGATGCCTACCGTCACGGATAACAATCTCGTCCACCGATGCGACTGTCGGTTTCACATAGTTGTATTTCGATGCAACGTACGCGAAATTGGCGAGGACATCAATCATTGCGAGTGCGGCTGCGATGTTTTGGACAACTTCGGTATACTTTGATACCTCATCTCGGATTTGGCAGAAAAGTTCATATTCCAATGTTTGGATCCGATCTTCGGCGTTCAGCACCTTCGCCTCCTGCTCCTTGAGCTCAGGTGTGATGAACCGTTCCGAATTCCGAAGCGTCTGTTTACGGATATAGTGTTCAGGCACCATGTCGAGATTCGGTTTCGTCACGTCGATGTAGTAACCGAAGACTTGGTTGAATCCGATCTTCAAGGATTGGATACCGCTGCGTTTGCGCTCCTCTGCTTCCATAGCGGCGATCCAGTCTTTTCCTTCTCCTACAATCTGCCGAAGTTCGTCGAGTTCCTCGTTATAGCCGTCACAGATGATACCCCCTTCGCGAATCGTTACGGGTGGGTTCGGATGGATGCCGTTTTCAATCAGTTCGACTAACGCTGGCAGCGGGTCCAAGGTCTCGTCGAGAGATACCAACAGTGGACTATTGCAGTTTTGAAGTTGCGCTTTGACGTTGGGAATCAAGCACAATGAGTCTTTGAGCGAATGCAGATCGCGTCCGTTGACGGAACCGAGACTGATCCGCGAAATGAGGCGTTCAATATCGTACATCTGTCCGAGTGCTTCGCGGAGTTCTTCTTGTAGGCTAATCTGGGTTTTGAGTTCGTCAACCGCGCCAAGCCGTGCCTCAATTTCTTTTTCATCAAGCAGCGGTTGCAAGAGGCATTGGCGTATCCTTCTGCCTCCCATTGATGTCACTGTCTGATCGAGGACTTCGAGGAGCGTGCCTTTTGTGGAACCGTCGCGAATGGAGGTCGTGAGTTCAAGATTGCGCTGCGTATCGGCATCCAGTACCATAAAGTCCGAGAGTGTGTAGGTGTGGAGGGAGACGATATGTTCGACTTCCTGTTTCTGTGTCTCGTTTAGGTAGTAGATAAGTGCACCGGCAGCAGAGATCGCTGTCGGAAGGTGTTCGCACCCGAATCCGTCGAGTGAAATCGTTTGGAAATGTTGAAGGAGTTCCGTTCGGGCGGTATCAAGATCAAATCGCCAGTCGGGTAGTTCATTGAGTGTCGCTTTGAGTTCGGTCTTGAGGCGGTCAAACATCTCTTCATCTTCAAAGTTTTCGGAGAAGAGGCACTCTTTTGGAGAAAAGCGATGGACCTCTGCCCAGAGACGTGAGGGATCCGTGAGTTCGGTTACCAGAAATTCGCCTGTAGAGAGATCCGCAACAGCGACACCGTAGACATCTTTGTTCGGATAAATGGAGATGAGGTAATTGTTCTGTTTATGTTCAAGCACTTTCGGATCGGTCACGGTGCCGGGTGTAACGATCCGGACGACATCGCGTTTGACGAGCCTATTTTCATCGCGTGCGAGTTTCGCGTCCTCGGTCTGCTCCAGAATAGCGACTTTGTGGCCGGCTTTGACGAGTTTATAGAGGTAGGAGTCGAGTGCGTGGTGTGGGATACCTGCCATCGGTGGTGCCGGGGATTTCTGGTTTTTATGGCTTCTCGCTGTCAAGGCGATTTCAAGGAGACGTGCAATGAGTTCGGCATCCTCAAAAAAGGCTTCATAGAAATCGCCGACCCGGCACAGGAGGATGGCATCTTCGTGTTGTTTTTTTATCTGTTTGTAGAGTTCGATCAATGACAGGTCTGACTGTTTTGAACGTGCCATATAGTTTCCTTGATATGGTTGGCGTGGTTATCTTTTATGCGAAAATTAACTTCTAATACCGTAGCACATTCTGAGTTTCATGTCAAACCTTTTTTGGTATTCAGTAGGCTATTGGGTTTTCTATTTTTCTACAACGTTTTGCCCACCAAATTCGGTGGGTGCGGTTAAAAACCGAACTGCTGCGCAAGTTTCGTAAGTCCTGTTCTCATCAAAAATACGCGATTCTGTTCAAACTTCTGCGCCACCAGTGTGTGAAGGCTTATGCCTGCCTTCTCAGCTTCCTCTGTTAGGGCGCGATACAGTTGCTCATCAACTAAGAGTTTGAACGGTCTTTTGCCTTCTTCGTAAAAGACTGCTTGCGGTGCTGTCGGGATGGGTATATGACGTTTTTGATAATCCTCTTTAACGCCTTTCCAAACGACTGCGAGTTCCCTTAACGCCCCCTCTGGTGTATCCGAAAATGCAGACACATTGGGCATCTTAACAAAATGGGCTGAATACTCATCATATTCATCAAAAAACAAATTTACGGTGAATCCGTCAAATTTATCTTTATTCATTTTCTACCTCTTCTGCAGTTAGGGAACTACACCAGCGGCGCAGAGGGGTTCGTTGCGACAGAGGACGAATTACTGCATCGGTGAGAAAGGTGCGGGGAGTAGGAGTTTGCTCTCCTGTGTGATGGGTCTAACTGAACCTTTGGGGGGCCAGACACCTTTCTCTCGTGTCTCTGCTCGGATCCGGGCGCGTTCTTCAAAACTCTTATATGCCCATATATGGATGAAATTGTTGACACCACCGTATTCCGAGTACCAACAACCCGCCAACGGTGAGAACTTCACGCGTTCCGGAATAGCTGCACCCCACGCTTCTAAAACTTGCGACATGCCTTCTACAGGGTAAGTGTATAGGCGCATTTCATAGAGCGGTCCGATGTCTTTTTCACCTAAGGGTTCCATAAAAGGGGCCGGCAGAAAAATCTCAGAGACCATTGACACGATGAGATCGCTTGTATCAGGGGGCCATACCGGATTCGGTTCGGCTTCCGCAGCGCGTCGGATTTCTGCGCGTTGTTCAAGGCTCTCGTAGGGCCAAATAGCGACCATCTGATTCAACGGTCCGACTTCGGTGTACCAGTGTCCACCGAGTTTCGAGAGTTCTTGACGACCGGGTAGTTTTTCACCGAAACGTTTCCAGTATTCTTGGAGTTGTCCGAGTTTCAAGTTGTAGGTTCTTATCTCGTGGATCATGCTATCTCTCCTGTGTTTTGAGGCGTTACTAACTTAGAATCAAGCGAATATCATCTTCACAGATGAAATCGACTGTGATACCATTCTGACGGAGTGCGTCGCTGTAGTTCCACCATGCACTATCTACTGCTTGGAGGATAGGAGGCTTTTCGGCGTGTGCAAGTGCGACAGCAATGAATTTTCTATCGTCCGGATCAAAGTCCGCTAAGGCAGGGTCAGTTGGAAACTCTTGAAAATCAGTTTCTAAATCATCCATAGGTGTAATGGAAACCAAATCACATTGTTGCGGGTTTGCCCAATTTATCTCCGCCCATTTGAGGAAAGCATCTCCAACACCAGGAAAACCGCCCGGATTCAACTTATTCCGATATTCCGAGATAATTCGTCGCTGATCATCTAAAACTAATTTCACATCACCCTCGGTAATCTTCATCAGTTCGTCAATGCAGGTTTCTACGCAATCTTCAGAGGCTTGGTCTGCTCTTCCATTGGCAACCAGCGGGACGTTTGTATCTACAATCACTTTCATTATTTGTTTGCTTTCTTACGTTTCATCTCCGCTTTAGCCTTTGCTGCCAAGTCGCCCATCTCATCGCCAAAAAAGTTTTGTGGCCAATTCGTGATGTTTCCATAATCATCCACGTTGAGTTTCTCAATTTCAGATACACCTTCGTTCATTTCGCAAAAATAGAAGGCGGTATCGTCTGCAGAAATTTGCTCTTCAGCGATGCGTCGCATTAATCGTATCAGTAGGTGCTTACTGTGACTCTCAAGGATAATCTGTAATTTACGATTTTTTACGACCTCAATGAGCAGATCTGCCAATTCGGATTGGACTTTCGGATGGAGATGCGCTTCAGGCTGCTCAAGAATGAGAATGCTGCCTTCAGGCACGTAATAACAGAGAATTAGCACTGGTAAGACTTGCGACACACCAAAACCGACATCGGTGAGTCGGACCTCGGGGCCTTCCTTGTATTTTCGGACGAGAAATTCGTAATCTTTTTCTGATCCAGTGATAGGATTGAGACGATAGGAATCGATTAAATCCAATCGCTCCAACCATTTGGGGACCTGTTCCTCGGTATCACGGAGTTGAATCCGGCCAGAAAAAAGCGCGGTGACCATATCTTCTCCATGCTGTCCAACACCTTGTGTATGTTTCCCCTGCCATTCATAATGCTGACGGGGATACTCACGGAGAGGCCCGAGGTAGCGGATGCTACGGAATAGGTTCTCAAAACGGGTTTGGAGTGGTGAAAAAATTCGCATCATATTAGAGTATGCGTCGCGAATTCCATAACATCGAAACAGAGATTCCGCGTAATTGGATTCACTACTGGATTCACTACGGATATTAACAGAACAGGGATCTCGACCATTCCAACCCACCTCAAAATGCCGTTCACCAATCGCATAATCGAAACTCACCCCAGAAATTGAATTCCCCACATTACTGATGCCAAGACCAAAGGAGAGGGCATTCACTTCATCTATATCCATTACGCTTAGTTTTTCGGAAAATTTCCACGACACTAAAATTTGGAGGGCATGGTCCCGTCTGTGTCTGTGGATAAGATCGTCAAAACTCCCCAAGTTCACAAGGGAATTACGGTTACCAAAATCAATTATCCCATTCCAATTCGGTGGACGTTCCACTGTCTGCTTTAGCATGAGTAGCGTTTGCAAAAGACTGGTTTTGCCGGAACTGTTCGCGCCGAAAAATCCGGTTAAGGGTGCTATCTTTAATGTATCCGTATCTTTCCACGATTTGAAATTTTGTGTGCTGAGTTCGGTAATCATGATATATGCACCTCTTCAGCGGAGAAAGGTAGAAATAGCCTTAATTTTACTCTTTACCTTTAGTTGTAAAAGTTATACTAACGTCAGTTTCGTTACCGGCAGCATCAGCAACCTTACCTTTGATAACATAGGTAGTTTCGTTGCCGATTTCTTTGCCTTTTACGAGCTCAAGTGTTCCTTTGGTGCCCTCAACTTTGCCGATCCAACCGACATCGTCGCCAGTTTCGGTCTGCAGTGCGATGTTACCGGAGACCTCTTCACTGAAGGTAATTTCGATCACCCCGCCACCGTTGATCACTTCGGGATCAACATCTTCCTCGCCATCGAAGACGGTTCCACCGGTGATTTCTGGCGACGTGAGGTCTGGTGGGACCACAGGGGTTTCATCGAAGATGTGTGCGGGGTCTATCAGGTCTCTGATCTGCTTTCCGTGATTTCCTCCGGTGTAGTCAATTGCGCGTATTTTCCAGGCACTTCCATCTTTTTCGAGTGCAGAAATCAGATCTCCTTGCAGACCGCCCTACCTATACGAGCCCCGTAAGACGGACTTTTTTCTTCTGCTGTCAATAGCGATGTAGGTAATGTTAACTGTTACTGTTCCTTGTCGGAGTCGGAAGATACCCCTCCACGCCGCCGTTACTGCCTTCCACCCCTCATTCCTCTCAAAAGTGCCAGCCCAGAAGGTCCAGGCGGTAAAAACACTCTTGTCTTCGCTTTTGAGCCAAATCTCGCCAAGCGTATCAACATCTTGATCTCCGTGTGCGGTTGCGTATACGTCATAGAGTTCGCGAATGGCTTCTTCGTCAGCGTCAATATTCCTTTCAAAAGGTGGTAACGATCCGAAAGTCGGGACGACTAACTTCACTCTGACTTCAGGCTCATTACCACCAGCAGCATCAAGGTTTTGGGCAACCAGTACCAAGTCCAAAATATTAACATTTCCATCTTTATTCACATCCACGCGTGGGGTCACCAGATCATTTGCATTGAGGTTGCTTGCCACGAGTGTCAAATCTAAAATATTCACTCTTCCATCTTCATTGACATCCCAGTTTGGAGGCAATTCAATTACAACAATTCGCCCATTTTCACTTGTAGCTGGCAATGGCATTCCGGCACTGTCGGAAAGTATTACATCCATTAATTCAATGGTGGAACCTTTGGCAGCAATCACTTCAAACGTTAATGTAGCAAGCGTACCTTCGCTCGCGGGGGCCGCCTCTGCTCCGGATGTTGCAGTAACATAAACAGTGCCTTCATTGACTATAGGAGGCACTGTAAAAGCACCCGCAGGTAAATAATCCGCGTTTGCCCCTTCAATATAGCGGAGTGTAGTTGGATCAAAACCCACGGTTAATTCATATCCTGAGACACTACTGCCCTCTCTGATTTGAATATTTAGGTGCATCTGCTCACCGACAGCAAGGGGTTCAGTCTGCTTTGATGTCACATAAACGAAAGTTTGTCCGTAACTTCCGGCAATAAACCCCAAAAACATGAAAATATTTGCGATAGAAAAAAGCAGTTTCATCTCAGGTAATTTTCCCAAAAGTCTACGTCTTTACAGATGCCGTCCCTACGGGACTAAAGAGGGTAGTGAGACTCCATTTCTACAAAAATATCGTCCCTACGGGACTCAATAGGTTTGTCGTGTGTGAAGTTTTCTTCTCCATATATCCAATCCCGCGCGGTGTTTGGATTTACATGTTGAATGGGTGTGTAAAGTTTTTTTCACAGGATTAATTTTTTCGATAGGACAGGTTTATTTACATAGCACTCCGCTGGAGTGCGAGAGAGGACGCGTCTTTTTCTATAGACATGTTGCTCCGCTGGAGCAAAGAGGTCTTTACAGATAAAAACTTCTTCACGCCAGAGACGTGGTATGTCTATAGAAACTCCAATCCCAAAGTTCCCGCACTCCAGCGGAGTGCTATGTGTGTTGACGCAAAATTTATCGGCGTGAAACCCTCTCTATGATAGAATGCTGCCAAAATATTTACACACCCATGTTGAACTTAACGCTTGCGTTCTGTTAAGTTTGCTAAATCCTCACTTTGAAGTCCTATTTTTACTCTTTACCTCTATAAGATGGCTAAGTTCACACGCATTCCAAATTAATGTTTTATAATCACCAGTTTCTTTGGATCCTAACGCAGATTTAGCTTCCGCTAAACAATCAACAACTTGTGGAAATAATTCTAACAGTTTCCCCGAATTATCTGAATTAAGTGGCTTTACCAGTTCTTTTATAACTTCAATCGTTTTATCAATTTCTGCGATTTTGTCCGAACACTCTGGCGAATCAATTAATTTGTCCAGTTCATAAACCGCTCTGTGAACTTTTTCAGATATTTCAATAATCAATGAATTCATAGCGATTCATTCCTTTGACATGGTTGGAAACGGCATCAATTACCGCTCACCTTGCTTGCGGATTTCGACCAACTCTTCCAGAATACGCCGGTGAAGACGATGTAATTCAAGACCTATCCCGATACCGATAGCCGCTAACGCGCCCACCCCAAGAATAATTTTTGTTTTTAAGGACATGTGCCGCCCCTCTGTTATGTGTGGTGGAAGTGCTCCGCTAAAAGTTTTCGGTGATCGCTGCGCCGAATTCGGAGGTACGGACTTTTGTCGCGCCTTCCATGAGACGCTCCAGATCGTAGGTGACCCGTTTTTGGAGGATGGTTTTCTCAAGTCCGTTGATAATCAGGTCAGCGGCTTCCTGCCAACCGATGTGTTCCAGCATCATCACTGCAGAGAGGATCAGCGAACCCGGATTGACAACGTCTTGGTCGGTGTATTTCGGGGCGGTGCCGTGCGTCGCTTCAAAGAGTGCGACTTCGTCGCTGAGGTTACCACCGGGTGCCATGCCGATACCACCGACTTGCGCTGCCGCTGCGTCCGAGAGATAGTCGCCGTTTAGGTTCGGCGTGACGATTACATCGTACTCGTCGGTTCGCGTTAATATCTGCTGGAGCATGCTGTCGGCGATTCGATCATTGATGATAATCTTGCCTTCCGGGCACTTACCGTCATAATCACTATAGAGTTCGTCTTCCGTGATGGTTTGATCGGCGAACTCCTCTTTGGCGAGTTCATACCCCCAGGCACTGAATGCGCCTTCGGTGAACTTCATGATGTTACCCTTATGGACAAAAGTGACACTGCGTCTATCGTGGTCGATTGCGTACTGGATCGCCATGCGTGCCAAGCGTTTCGTGGCGAAAATGCTGATCGGTTTTATGCCGACACCCGAATCTTCGCGAATCTCGACACCCATTTCGGAGCGGAGCAGTTCAATAACCTTTTTCACTTCGGGGGTGCCTTGTTCCCATTCAATACCGGCGTAGACATCTTCAGTGTTCTCACGGAAGATAACGACATCCATCTTTTCAGGGTGTGTGACGGGCGCGGGGACCCCTTGGAAATAGCGGACGGGACGGACACAGGCATAGAGTTCAAGGACTTGACGCAAGGTCACGTTTAAACTCCGAAAACCACCGCCGACAGGGGTCGTCAGTGGTCCCTTTAAGGCGACACGGAAGTATTCGATCGCGTCAAATGTGTCTTGTGGCAGCCATTCGTTGTACTTCGCCATGGCGTTTTCGCCAGCGTAGACATCGAACCAGACGATCCGTTTTTCGGCGTTGTAAGCCGTCTGGACAGCGGTATCAACGACGCGGCGCGCCACTTTCATGATGTCTCGTCCGATGCCGTCCCCTTCGATGACAGGGATAATCGGTTCATTCGGTACGGCGAGTTGTCCGTCAACGAAACCTATTCTTTCACCCTCTTTTGGTACGGTTAATTGCTCTAATTCAATCACTGGTATTCCTCTCTAAANNTAAAAGGCGTTCGTGCTTGCCAGCCGTTTATGTAACGCCACGACTTCGTTCGCGATTGTCATATCGTCCGTCGGCGTTGGAATGACATCTGGGTCTGGCGGGATAACGGGTCGGATAATCTTCAAGGGGAGTTGTTCGCGGGCATCCATCATCCAACCGAAGCCTCGGAAGATGTAGGTTAATAGCGTTCTATCGCTTTCATAGATGTCCAATCCTTCTTGGACTGCCCATCCCCCAAAATCGGTGTTAGGCGTTAAACGGAGGGGCGGTTCGTTTTCGCGTCCCGGTCGGACGAAACCTTCAATAAAAGCGAGTTGATAAATGCGTTGCACAATAGCCAACCGCTTTTTCTGTGTGTCGTTGAGTTGAATATCACCGTTATCAACAGCCTCAAGGAACGGGTTAAAATAGATAGCGGGGCGCGGATCTTGCTGGATCTCGTCGGCGCGTCCGGCGGCGGCGATTTCGGGGTGTCCAAAGGTTGGTAGTGCGGATTGCATCCGTTCATAGATAGCGGCTTCAAGCGCATCGGCATCGAGTGATTCGATTTGATTGATAAACGTTGTCATGTCGTGGATAGCACCGAAATGCCGATCGCCATCCAAAGCCATCTGTGCGGCAACAAAAAAGTCGGAGACCGCTCCAGTGTGCAAAGTCGCGAGATAGCGTGCGACGACGTTAGACCCCGCAGAACCGTGGTGTGTCTGTATAACGCCCATCCGTTCTAAGATATTCGCTTCGACAGTGCTTGCTTCACGTCCCAAGAGGAGGCTATAGCAAGTTTCAAAGGCGGTTTTTTCACTTTTCTGGTGTGCGTTTATCAGATCGGTTGCGCGCATCGCGAGGACCTGTGGATGGAGCGCGGTATTCTCTCGGAGCTGATGCCGCATATACGCAGAAACTGTCCCTACAGCGACATTCTCCATGTGTGTTTCGATGAATTCGAGCAGGAGTGCGTCGGGTTCTCGTGTGCCGTTAATGCCTTTCTGATCTGGGATACTCAGTTTACGGAGTGTTGAGAAGTGTTGAATGGCGGCTTCGGGACCGGCGTTAGGGAAGGCTTTAACAAATTCGGCGACCTGATTGATGAGGCGTTGTTCGCTGGTTAGACTCTCTCTGCGAGTTGTAATAAATTCATAAAATTTCTTATCTATTAAATCCGATAGCACCGCTGCCTCATCAAGTCCACTATCATCTGTTCCAGGTCGTCTGCCGAAAAGCCCAGCGAAGATAACAGCTGCGGGGCTGAGTTTATCTGCGACGATTTCACTTTCGGACACAATACCGCGGATCGCAAAACTGCGGATATTCAAAGTTATTTGTGCGCCGTCACAATCGACTACGGTTTTGTGTAGTACCGGATTCGCGAAAACGGTCGTAGATTGGGGCATCGAACTGAAACCGTTGAGTACCGCTGCAATTTTATCCTCTCCTAACTCAGCTGCTCTATTCAAGGCATCTGTTACCGGTGTAAAGGTCGAGGTTTCTGGCATCTCTGACAGGATTTCTCGGAGTCCGGCTTCCTGCTTTGCCTCCAAATTCTTGTTCAAAATGAGTTCTCCTTCGTTGGCTATTTAATAATACGTTCCGTCTTGCAAACTTCGCCGAAATTTTGATTCGTCCGGATCCACACAACCACCTTTCAGAGAATGAGAGGGTAAGGTTGCTCCAATTTCCGTTTAAAAAGGTTCTGATCAATGCATGTAGTCTATAATATTTTATCAGAATTCTGATTAAAAGTCAAGATAAAATTGGAAAACGGTTATCAGTTATCCGTCAAAGAGATAGATAGCACTTTGATTGGTAAGGTCTCTATGGTTTATGCCGTCTATTTTTAAAAGTTAATCTGGCAAAAACTGATAATCTCGCATTAAAATTTGACTTGCAGAAATGCGGATTTTGTAGTATCATTATTAACGAGCATATTTGATTGTAGCACCTACGCGCGTATCCATATTATAGCAGAATTACAAACACATCGGCAGTGCGCTGCGAGGTGCCTTACATTCTTACAGATAAGAAGTAGTTCCTAAATAGTTCTTTTAGTGTGTTTTTCTTGATTTTTCTATGTTAAACGGTAAACGATAGGCGTTTCTGTGGGGTTCAATTCCACACGACCGTATTGCGTACCACACGACCGTATTGCGTAGTGCTGTGCAATAACCAAGCACCTCTGACAAAAACCATGTCTTTTCGGAAGCACTCCACACAGTAGTTGTTCGGGTGACTTCCGAAGCTGCGCAAAAGGTTCATACACGGGTGAGACGAACCTTGACATTGTGAGGACACTCGGAATCGAATCAATAAAGCGTCAGTCTTTTAAGGAGACTGACTTTGTGGGTTACACCACGTAGCGTGAACCTTTGCTACGTGCAAATCGTCTGCTATCTTCTATGACGTGAATAGACAACACTGGATACAGGCAGGTTAGGCACGACGGGGTCTACAAAGGGGCTTAAGGAATCCCGTAGAAAACTGCGTTTTTCAGATTTACATAGATTAACATAGTTTTTTACTAACAGTTTAACTACATGCGCAATGAAGCATTAGGAATGGTTGAAACACGCGGACTCATCGGTGCAGTTGAGGCTGCCGACACTATGGTGAAAGCCGCGAACGTCAAGTTAGTTGGAAAAGAACAGGTCGGTGGTGGTTTTGTCACCGTCATGGTTCGCGGAGATGTTGGTGCGGTGCAAGCCGCGACGGATGCTGGGGCAGAAGCCGCGAAAGCGGTCGGTGAATTAGTGTCGGTACACGTCATCCCTCGTCCACATTCAGATGTGGAGACTATTCTCGGCGGAAGCGGTGGCGGCAGCGCGAGCGCGGAGGAACCGAAGAGTAGTAGCAAATAAATCGGCTTTGTAGGGCGGGGATGACTTTCTCGCCTTTGCCCTACTCCGCTTTAGCAGAGAACATGTTAGCATCGCCACGGGTTCTGTATCTAAGGTGCCGCCTCGTGGTTTTACTACGTTCTCCTTGAGATACTGGAGGGCTGAATGGCACAAATTGACGAAAAACAGATTGAAGAAATTGTTTCTCAGGTCTTGAGAACACTGCAACAAAATGGGGCAGCGGCAGCACAACCGGTGACATCCGCTGGCGCGGGTTCCGCCCGGGCAGGGGTCTTCTCAACGGCAGCAGAGGCGATCGCAGCCGCGAAAACGGCACAAGCAGCATTCGTTAAACTTGGATTTGCTAAAAGACGCGAAATTATTGAAGCGATCAAAGAGGTCTCGCTTGCGAATGCGAAACGTCTTGCCGATTTGGCAGTGCAAGATACGAATATGGGGAATGCGGCACACAAGGTGATGAAAAATGAAGGTGCCGTAACACTTTCACCCGGCGTTGAGGATCTTATCTCGGAATCGATATCAGGCGACGCGGGCACACTTCTCATTGAATATGTCCCTTTTGGCGTTATCAATTCAATCACACCCACCACGAATCCGACATCGACGGTGATCAACCACGCGATTATAATGCTATCGGCAGGCAACGCTGTCGTTTTCAGTCCGCATCCGAATGCGCGGGACTGCACCGAAGAGACGATGCACGTCATCAACGAGGCGATTGTTAAGGCAGGGGCTCCCCCTAATCTGCTCGCCTCCGTTGAAAATGCGAGTCTACGGACCGCAAAAGAGATCATGGAGCATCCCGACATTTCTATGCTCGTCGCTACGGGTGGTGCATCTGTCGTGAGGACAGCATTATCAAGCGGCAAAAAGACAATCGCCGCCGGTCCCGGCAACCCACCCGCGATTGTTGACGAAACCGCTGACCTTCAGCAGGCAGCAAAGCATGTTATCGCAGGCACCAGCTTCGATAACAACTTGCTCTGTATCGGTGAAAAGGCACTCTTTGTCATCGAATCCGTTGCGAATGAGACGGTTCGAGAGCTTGCACAGAACGGCGGACATTTGTTGAACGCGAGCCAACTTGGGGCATTAGAAGCGGTCGTTACTGAAAAAGGCGAATCGAATAAGGAATACATCGGCAAAGATGCGACGACTATTTTGAACGCCGCTGGGATTACCGCTCCGGCACAGACAGTCGCTATCGTTGTAGAAGTTCCGGCAGATCACGACTTTGTTATCAACGAATATCTGATGCCGATTTTACCGGTAGTTCGGTGCCGCGACTTTGATGAAGCGTTAGCAGGCGCGCTCAGGGCAGAAGGTGGACGCGGACACACCGCAGTGCTCCACACCAATAATACCCAACGGATTACGCAATTCAACAAAGCCATGGACTGCAGCGTTGTAGTTATCAATGCGCCGTCTTATGCGTCTTGCGGACTCGAAGGTGAAGGGTTCTTAGCAATGACGATTGCGGGACCGACAGGCGAAGGGTATACACGTCCTCGCACCTTTACACGTCAGAGACGATTAACGATCGCAAACAATTTGTCAGCACATACACTCTGACGCAAGTAGGTTATTTGCGACCGGTCGAGGTCGTTTAAAATCCTTTCCAAATCGGATGTAAGGTGTTATGCAAACACAGATTGACGATCTGAGGGCGTTAATACGTCATCATGAGCGCAAATATTACATCGAAAACCTGCCAGAAATATCTGATGCCGAATTCGATAGGCTCATGAAGCAGCTTGAGGCACTTGAGGCGGCATCTGACGCGCCTATCCCACCGGATTCACCGACGCAGCGAGTCGGTGGTGGTGCTGTCTTAGGCACCCGCATACCGCATCGCAATCCAATGCTGAGCCTGAATAACAGTTATGACGAACAGGAGTTGAACGAATTTGGGGAACGTGTGCGGCGGTTATTGGAAGATGAACCTACCGAATACGTTACAGAGTTAAAGATAGACGGTTTAGGCGTTTCACTAATCTACGAGAACGGGGTATTTACTCGCGGTTTAACGCGTGGGGATGGTGAATACGGCGAGGATATAACGGACAACTTACGGACAATCCGTTCTGTGCCGTTGCGGCTTATTGAAACGGACGCAGAGATACCTTCTGTGTTAGAAGCGCGCGGTGAAGTCTTTATCCCTAAGCATCGCCTTGACGACATTAACATGCAACGCGAAGCGGAAGGTGAACCGCCTTTCGCGAACCCTCGGAACGCCGCTGCAGGCTCGCTGCGGCTCCAAGATGCTTCTATCACTGCCTCTCGTCCGTTAGATATTTTCGTGTATAACCTCAACTATGTGGAAGGGATAGAATTCTCGACGCATACAGAATCCCTTGAGAAGATGAAGCGTTGGGGATTGAAGTGTAATCCATACGCCACCTGCCATAAGTCGATAGATGAGGTTCAGCACTACTATGAACAGTGGGTAGAAAAACGCCACGACCTTCCATACGAGACCGACGGTGTCGTCGTAAAAGTTAACCAACTTTCCCAACAGCATGAACTTGGTGCCACCTCCAAATATCCGCGCTGGGCAATCGCCTACAAGTTCAATGCACAGCAAGCCATCACAACTGTTGAAAAGATTGAGGTTCAAGTCGGTCGCACAGGTGCGTTGACACCTGTTGCGATATTGAAACCTGTATCGCTTGCGGGTGCGACAATCACGAATGCTACGCTACACAACGAGCAAGAAATTCGCTCGAAAGACATCCGTATTGGTGATCGGATCGTCCTCGAACGCGCTGGGGACGTCATCCCTAAAATCGTTGAGGTGTTGACAAAAGAACGGACTGGCAATGAAACTGTCTTTGTATTTCCAGACCGGTGTCCGGTGTGTGGGACACCTGTAGAACGCTCAGAAGAAGAGGTTGTGGTTCGATGCGTTAACATCTCGTGCGTTGCGCAACTCAAACGTCGGATCGCACATTACGCTTCGCGCAATGCGCTCCAGATTGAAGGTCTCGGTCCCGCCACGATTGACCAATTGGTAGATAAAGAATTAGTTCGCGATGTCGCCGATCTTTACGCTTTAGCGGTAGAGCCGTTAAGCGAATTGGATCGAATGGGTGTCCCGTCTGCGCACAATCTCGTTCACCAGATTAAAAAGAGTAAAACGGCACCTGTAGAAAAAGTGCTTTTTGGACTCGGTATCTTCCATGTCGGCGAGACTGTCGCCGAGCTGCTCATTGAACGCTTTTTATCTTTAGACGCGCTCAGCAGAGCGACACCCGAAGATATTGAATCGGTGGACGGTATCGGTCCACAGATCGCGGAAAGTGTTGTTAACTTCTTCTCGCAAAATCAGCCGTTGATTGACAAGTTGCGGGAATCGGGTTTGCAATGCTTCACAGTAACGACAGATGCTACCCGCATAGAAGCCAGCGTAGTAACTGATACTTTCTTTAGCGGGAAGACCTTTGTTGTTACAGGGAGTCTCGAAGGCATGACGCGGACAGAGGCATCTAAAGAGATTAAGACGCGAGGCGGTAAAGTTACATCAAGCGTAACGAGCAAGACGGATTATCTGATCGCTGGCGAAGGTGCTGGCAGCAAATACACGAAAGCCGTAGAACTCGATGTCCCAATTCTGACAGAAGCCGATTTTTTTCAAAAACTATAGCAGCACGTCCATTGCAATCCGCTTGTCTTGTCCCTTTATTGTTCAGACGACTTGTAATAGTCACAAGTCTCCCGCAAGCGACACTCTTGGCAGTTTGGTGTTGTCTTATGACAAATTCTCGCTCCGTGTCCAACGATTAACGCATGGTACTCGTTGAAAAGATCGACCTCATGCGGGAGGTTGTCCATAAACAG
>JAAXHI010000073.1 GCA_012270875.1 Candidatus Poribacteria bacterium
TCGCGCGTTAAAAGTTCAGGTGGACGGCGCGCTTCTCGGTCACCTTGCGTATACAGCCAACCCTCTTCAGGATTATCCGCTGTCTGATTCACATAGAGTTCCGGGA
Source organism: Candidatus Poribacteria bacterium (assembly GCA_012270875.1). GTDB lineage: Bacteria > Poribacteria > WGA-4E > WGA-4E > WGA-3G > WGA-3G. The sequence continues at coordinate 107 of JAAXHI010000073.1, forward strand.
TGTCGTCAAACATGAAGCGTCTGCCTTCGCTGTTTGTAAGGGTACCGCCTTCACCACGGACCCCCTCTGTAACCAAAATGCCTCGCACACTGGGGGGCCACACCATACCTGTCGGGTGGAACTGGACGAATTCCATGTCAATGAGTTCCGCTCCCGCGTGGTATGCGAGGGAGTGTCCATCACCGGTATATTCCCAACTATTACTCGTAATTTTATATGCCTTCCCGACACCACCTGTCGCTAAGACAACGGCTTTCGCAGCAAAGATTTTGAAGCGTCCTTTTTCACGTTCATAGCCGAATGCCCCCGAAATTCTGTCTCCAGTTTTCAGGAGTGAAACAACGGTATTCTCCATGTGCACTTCAATACCTTGGTGAATGCCGTGATCCTGCAAGGCACGGATCATTTCTAACCCGGTTCGGTCGCCAACGTGTGCAAGGCGCGGGTATTGGTGTCCACCGAAGTTCCGCTGAAGGATACCGCCTTCTTGGGTGCGGTCAAAGAGTGCTCCCCACGCTTCAAGTTCGCGTACACGGTCCGGGGATTCTTGTGCATGGAGTTCTGCCATGCGTGCGCTGGAGAGATACTGTCCGCCGCGCATTGTATCGGCAAAATGGACACGCCAACTGTCTCTTTCATCAACATTTGCCAAAGCAGCAGCGACACCACCTTCTGCCATAACGGTGTGTGCCTTGCCGAGCAGAGATTTACACACAAGTCCTACCTTGAGGTCGCCTACAGCGGCTTCAATGGCAGCACGCAATCCAGCACCACCGGCTCCAATTATCAATACATCATATTCGTGAGTTTCGTAAGATGCCACGCTAAAATTTCCTCTCTATGAACATTTCATTCTTACAACGTATCTAAAATGTAATCCAGTCTTGACCTATTGCCGGTGCTATAAAACGGACGTATACATCGGAAAAACCGACCCAACAGAGACTCATCCATGCCCAGAGCATGTGCCGATGATTTAAACAACTGACACAGTTATATGCCCCCCGACGGACGGGTGCTTTAGAGAGCAAATCAATACCACCGCCGACCAAGTGACGTAAAGAGTGACACCCGAGCGTATAACCGCCTAAAAGGACGACATTGCCTGCCAAAATGATAGTGCCTACCCCGATACCGAAGGTTGTCCCCCCGTTACCATCGTCAAACCAGAGTGCTTTCCATACATCGTAAGCGAGAATACCGAGAAAGATGATTGCGAGATAAAGGAAATATCTATGGATATTTTGTATAATCAACGGAAACGAGTGTTCGCCCCTGTAGTTATTACGGGGTTCTGACACTGTGCAAGAGGGTGGGTCTGCCCAAAACGCTTTGTAATACGCACCGCGGTAGTAGTAGCAGGTAAAGCGAAATCCAAGTGGTGCCCACATAATCAGGACTGCTGGGGTAATGAAACCTGGTATCCAAGACGGCATCATACCAAACCAACTGTGCTCAACGCTATGCGCGACCCCTTCGGTCCCGAAAAGCACCGGTGAGTAAAGAGGGGACAGGTAGGGACCATGAATGAAATGATCCCCTTCAAAAACGCGAAAGAGTCCGTAAAGGACGAAGGCACCCAATCCGAGGAATACGGCTAAGGGTTGCAACCACCATGTATCTCGGCGTTGGGTTTGGAAAGCACGGTTCTCTGTTAAGGTGAGTTCTGGATGTTGGGTCATAGACGATTTTTCCTTAGTTTCAAAAAATAAAAAATATAAGCGAGTCTGAAAATTATTATATCAGAAATATTTTGCCATTCTATGTTCTTTTTCTGTAATTTTTTGCGAAGTACAACACTTTGCCCCATGGGACGTTTACAAAAACATAGTGAGGTCTAACGGGTTCCAGAGTGAACAAGTTAATCCTTCTTATTGCGTTTGGTTCGGGACTGAGGTGGGGGCAGATACTTCCAACCGAGGGCTTTATTTTTTTCTGTTTCTGCCACTAAATAGTCATAAAGTTCCTGCATAGAGTTGAATTTAGCAGCAAATGCTTCTTTCATCCGATAGCATTCTTCTAAGACAGGATCCATGCGGGTGTCAATTTTTTCTTTCACTTGAATTTCCTCAATAAGTTCTATAGGTGTGCAGAGAGTTGTGGGTTGAAATCCAGCTGCGTGACAAACTTCGTTTATCAGCTGCCGTTTGGTTTCATTCACAATGTGCTTATAGTTCCAAGAAATTAAGTATTCAATGCTGTTCACCGCGGCAACAGCGATATGTTGTGCATCCGGCATCAAGTTTTGTGGTACAGCACCAGCATCTATAAGGTCTTGGGCAAGCATATTAGCCGCTGGGGACATATCCAATACAGTTAAATCCGTCAACACCTCACGCCTTCGTTGGGCTGCTATTGGATCACCTTCCCTGATTTCACTGACAACTATGTTTGAAATAATAAACTCAAAGTTATCAGCATATTCTGTCCACAGTTGCTGCGTTGCTTGTTGCCGGGCGGCTAATGTTACATCGTGGCTCGGTCTTGCCACTAAATAACTGACCACAGTTGTTTCGACGTAGACTTTTGGCTTGAGTGTATTATATTGTATCATGCAATCAGGTTTTTGTCAAGTTACAGAACCGCTCGGCAGTACTAACGCAGCTTCCATAGAAGGACCGTGCCGTCACCACTGCCGCCGGCAAGTGTCTTCCCATCGGGACTGAACGCCACACTCCACACTCTGTCAGCGTGTCCAGAGAGCACCGCCATCTGTTTCCGCGTATTTGTATCCCATAGATGGATGGTGCCGTCTTCATGACCACTGGCAAGTATGTGTCCCTCGGGACTGAACGCCACGTTATAAGTGCTTTGTTTATCATTGGTAATAAGGGTATCCTCGTGTTCACCGGTATTTGTGTTCCAAAGGCGGATAGTACCATCGCCACTTCCGGTAGCGAGTGTATTTCCATCTGGACTGAACACTAAATTCCAAATACCCCTGGTATGCCCAATGAGCGTTTTTTTAGATGTACCAGTTTTTGCATTCCAGAGTTGGACAGTGCCATCGGAACATCCGGTAGCGATTATTTTTCCGTCTGGACTGAATGCTACACTCTGAACGTCTTCGATATGCCCGGTGAGTGTTTTCTTGTGCCTCCCTGTTTTCGCATCCCACAGGCGAACAGTGTCGTCTTCACTTCCGCTGGCAAGTGTCTGATTGTCTGGACTAAATATCACACTATAAATTCCCTCTGTATGTCCCGTGAGTGTCGTTATGTGTGTTCCTGTGTTTGCGTCCCAGAGTCGAACCTTGCTATCGGAATTCCCGCTGGCGATCGTACTCCCGTCCGGACTAAACGCCACGCTCTGAACATCCCATGTGTTTCCAGTGAGTGTCATTTTGTGTGTCCTTGTGTGTATGTTCCAGAGTTGTATTGTGCTATCAAAATTTCCAGTAGCAAGTGTCCTTCCATCTGGACTGAACGCCACGCTTCGGACCATAGACGTATGTCCAGTGAGCGTATGCTTGTGTTCACCAGTATTTGCATCCCAGATTCGGATGTTCCCGTCCCCACCTGCGGCAATAGTGTTTCCACTGGGACTGAATGCTACGCTATTAACGCCTCCTCCCATAAACCCTGTGAGAGTCATCTTGCGTTCGCCGGTGTCTGCGTTCCAGAGCCAGACATGCCCACTTGCACTCGCAAAGATGCTTCCATCTGGACTGAACACAGTGCTTTGGACCGGGCCCGTGTGTCCAATGAGCGTTTTCTTGTGTGCACCCGTAATCACGTCCCAAAGTCGGACGGTATTGTCTTCACCACCACTTACGAGTGTGCGCCCATCAGGACTGAACGCGAGACTATGGATGTATCGCGTATGCCCGGTGAGCGTTTTCTTATGCGCGCCCGCATGTGCGTCCCAAAGATATATGCTGCCATCGCTATCACCACTGGCAATAGTATCTCCATCCGGACTAAACGCCACACTCCAGACCCAATCTGTATGCCCAGTAAGCGTTTTTTTATGCATACCAGTATTTACGTCCCAGAGTCGGGCGGTGCCATCGCTACTCCCACTGACGAGTGTCCTTCCGTCAGGACTGAATGCTATGCCGAAGATTCCATTCGTGTGTCCTGTGAGTGTTGTCTTACGCGCACCGATAATCGTATCCCAGAGTTGGATAGTTCCGTCACCAGTTCCAATCGCAAAAGTGCGTCCATCCGGACTAAACGCCATGCAGATAATCCCATTCGTATCTCCTGTAAGGAGAGCTGCTTCTTGAAGGGTTGCAGCATCGTAGAGCCAGATACCGATACGATTCGATACGGCGAGAAACCTGCCATCAGGAGAATATTGTATATCGCCTACGCCACCTTTCCCAATTCGCGCGATAGCACCCTCTGGTAGTTCCCATTGTGTATAGTCTTGAGCGAAGGTGTTGGATAAAAGCAGAATTGAGATGAGAATCAGCGTTAGAAAAGTGGAAAGTAATCTTGTTTTCATAGTGAAGGCTCTCTCTATTTATAGAACTGTTTACACACGTGTATGTGTTAGCGGTTCCCAACCGAGCAGGCGTTTCGCTTTTGAGAGGTTAATCTCCTTCTGTTCGTGATCTCCCGCTATGAAGAAAGCATCAAAGCCTTCATGTTCAACCGAGATAGCAGCGAGATAGGCAGTCGCTAAGTCTTGCTCATCTGTCCACCAGATGTGCACTGAGGAATCTTTCGGTTGATTGTAACGTTCAAGCCACTGCTCGCGTGTAGACGGTCCCGTGATTCGCAAGGCGATGAGCGACATGCCGTGTTCTCGCGAAAAGTATTCGCAGACCTGTTCACCAAACCCCTTGGTTAACCCATAAACACCTGGGTTATCGCGCGGCACGACATCTTCGTACGGAAAATTATTGCGCGTCCGCTCATGCACGGTGAAGGTGCTTGTGTAGACAGCATGCCGAATGCCTGCCTCCTTCGCAGCGTGTAGCACGATGTGCAGTCCCTTAGCATTTACCTCGTAGTTTGCGACAATGTCGCTGAAATCCGCGACAGAGGACCGATCGCTCGTCGGTTGCAGCATGACCATATAGACAAACGTATCCATCCCTTTTAACGCTTCCTGAACGATGCCAGGGTCAGTAACAGATCCTTGGATATAGTCTATAGATGTGTCTTTAGGCGGGTTAACATCAAGCACTCGGAAATTGTGATGGCTCTTCATATATGGGAGCGTCATGGTTCCGACGTGCCCCGAACCACCTATGAGTAAAACATTCATCTTTCCCTCCTATTACCCCTGGTACGCATACGAGCGGTGCTGAATCCGAAGATCAAAATCGTCATTTGGATCCCATGTCGGCATATCTGATGGCACCTCGTAAGCAAACTGCTCCATATCCGACGCATAAGGATTCGTGCGGCGTTCATGAAGGGCGCGTTGATAGAGTTTACACCGTTCAGTGAGGAATCCGTTTTGCCACCACTTATACTGCTCGTTCCAGCGTGGGGTCCGTTGATCGAAATAGATAACTCGGCGGAGTGTATCGCTCGTGTTGATTTTACTCCCGTGCAAGACTTTGGTATGGTGGAGCAGAATATCACCCGGTTCTACCTCTGCTGGTACTGCGTCTTCCCGCTCAAAATTGACTTCACCGCGGTCGATAACCTCCTGCGCCTCTTCAATTCCCCAAAGATGGCTTTTGGGAACGACCCAGACGCACCCGTTATCAACGGTCGAATCATCAAGGTATATGTCAACGTTGAAGATCGGATGGTTTTCTTTAATCGCATTCCCATCGCGGTGCCACCGGACGGAAGATCCGTGTTTCGGCAGTTTGAAAACAAGGGATTCATAGCACGGTATAAAATCGGGGCCGATAATTCGGTGCAGCAGATCCCCAATGAACGGATGTGCAAGTAACCGCAGGGAGAAGTCGTTCGGATGGGAATGCAGATAGGTCAGATAGTAAGGGATCTTTTCCGGTCCACGGTTGCACCATTCGTCTGCCGGTCCGCCTGCCAAAATCTCGTCAATGAGCCGTTGACTTTCGCTTTGGGTAACAGCGAGTTCATCTGGCCGGATTACTCCTTTCAGAATGAGGTAGCCGTTATCGTTAAAAAATTGAATTTCATTGTCGGTAATTTTTTTCATAATAGTCTTTTTCCTGTTCCGCCTGAATGGGGTCAGGCATTTGGAATATTGCCCGTCGCAATTGCGGTGTGCCATGCCGAAACAAATCCTTGGACAGATGGGTATCGCAACTGTTTATCCGCATTTGTCGCTTTTTTTGCGACGTGCCACATCGCATCGTTCCCTTTCCAATCATCTCGTGAATCGCTGCTGTTAGCAAGCAACACGAAGGCTGTCCGTCCAAGCATAAAGACGTTTGTCCTTTCGTCGATGCGTTCGCCTTTTTGAAATTCCTCCGGTGCCATAAAGCGAGACGAGCCGTACAGCCGTCCGCGATCGTTTATGAAGGGGCCTGGATGGTAGTGGTCGAAATCGTACAGATGTATCCGCTTTTTCTCAAAGTCATAGATGATACAACCATCATAAAAATCTTCAGCGATGAAACCCCTTTTTTCGATGAGGACGTGGACACCATAAATAACGTTAAGTGCAGCAATGATTTCAGACGCTGGCAACGCACAAAACCTATCCCGCGGATGGACTTCATCAGTACGGAGTTCCCTTTCAGGACGCAAACCCTCACCATCTACCCAGTCATAGACGAGTGTAAACCCATCAGTTGTCGTGAAAGCGTTGTGCAATTGCGGGAGTGCCTCGTGCTGGACAGCAGCGTGGAAGCGAACAGCCTGTTTGAGCCATGTGACGCTTTGTGGGATGTTACTGTGTTTGACGAACCAACGTTGGTCGTCCACCACTACCTGAAATGATTGACATCCGGAATCGTGTTCTGGGAACTGATACGTGGTTTCAGCGATATGTGTCAAGTATGTTTCGATATCTGTGTCAATCTCAGTAATGTGCAGTAGTGGGTGCTCGGTGGGCATTTCTTATGTCCTCATCAGGCGCGACAAAGTTATTGCCTAACCCCATCGCGTCGGTTTTGCGGATTGAGAGAATAGCATACACCAAAATGAGAAAAAAGTCACGTTTTTCTTTGTAGTCCCATTCAAAGGTGTTTTAAACCGTGCTAACCATCTTGAAATGCTACAGATAAGGTTTCAGATCCCAAAGGTAAATCACACCGTCATATCCACCGCTGATTAATAAAGTGCCGTCCTGTGAGAACGCGAAACACTGAACATCGGTAGTATGTCCCCAGAACGTGGCGATATTTTCACTGGTCGCTACTTTCCACAAACGGATAGGCACCTTCTGCAAACCTGACTGCCACCAAGCACCGGAAGCCAAATATGTTCCGCACGGCGAGAAGCATAACATAATCGGTCTTTGACTTTCTTGGGGCTGTGGCAGAGTCATAAGCGTTTTACCATCCGTTGCATCCCACAATACAATATCACCTTGATGTCCACCAGCAATTATGTCACCGAGTGGCGAAAATGCTACGCCCACGTCGGTATAACGCCCTCTCCTTTTTCCTTGTGATGGCGGTCGGGGTAAATCCATTTCGGCAATCTGTTCGCCTGCATCAACATCCCACAACAGAGCAGTTCGATCTATTGAGATACTCGCAAGTCTTTTTCCATCGGGATTAAACGCCAACGCCGCAACATGTCCTGAGTGTCCTGTGAGGACAGCACACTTTTCCCAATTCCCCCTTTTATTTTTATCATTTGCTGGAGGCGTGTATTCCCACACATAAATATTACGATCTCTACCAACGGCGGCTAATCGGTGCCCTGTTGGCGTGAGTGCCTCGGTCCCTGTTTTCGATGACAACTCTGTCTCAGGAATAGGAATTTCAGCGATTAACTTATTATTTTCAAATTCCCGTACTTTCAGGCTGTTTTCGTCTCTGCTAATAGCAAGGATTTTACCACTAACAGTCGAATAAACACTACGTGTCCTGTTCGGCAATTCTTCTGCTGCGGTTAGATTTCGCACACGTTGATTTGAAATGTCCCATAAAAATGTTGTCCGACTCCAGTATGTAACCACTAACGTTTTTTCGTCCGGCGCGAAAACTAATGAACCAACAGACAGGGTGGGTCCTTGAATGGTCGGAAATGCTTGATCGGTGGATCTACCTTTCGTCCAGATTTTGATTTCACCACTATCGATATAAGCTAAGTGTGTACCACTCTCTGAAAAACGGACAAAATTGCCTTTGTCCTGCTGTTCAAATGTGTCAATTTTTTCGTCTTTTTCTAAATACCAGATATCAATCTTAGATTGAGATGGAGAAGCCGCTGCGGCAATCAACCCACCCTCCGGTAGATAATGCGGATGCATCTGAGCATCCTCATGTTTGGTATAGGTTTCCTCAAGATTTTCGCTTTCTACATCCCAGACATGAATTTTGCCCGCTGAACTACCCGCAGCAAGAAACTTTCCACATGGCGAAAAGCAGAATCTTCCGCCCCACTCAGACCAATCAAGCCGAGCAACTTGTTCACCTGTCTCCACGTCCCACGCCGCAATGAATTCAACGGTCCGGTTATCTCTTTCGTGACTCGTCCCCGCCAGCAGTCTTGAATCTGGAGAAAAGCATGTAGGGTAAATATTGTAGGTGGATTGGATTTCAGTTTCATTGAGTAGCGCACCCGTGCGTGAGTGCCAAACTTGAACCTTCATGTTACGCTCGCGTTCATTAAATACAACGAGGCGTTCTCCATCTTGGGAAAACACAGGTTTGGTAAGACCGAAACGATCCGGCTTATTCCTAAACTCCATCTCAGCAATGCAAACCGCGTTCTGAATGTCCCACACTCTGATTGCTTCGAGATATGTATGTGAAGCAATCCATCGGCTATCAGGTGAAAATGTAACGCCGTCAATATACCCTCTATCCGTTTCCCACAGCGCGATTGGCGATAGCGTCGAGGGTTCATACAACCAAAGCCCTATATTTGTACCCACAGCAAAGTGCTGTCCATCCGGTGAGAATGCTATATCACGGAGACAACCTCGCCCCAATCGAGTAATAGCACCTTCAGGAAGTGCCCACTTAGCTATGTCACTGTCGTCAAAACTAAAGGAAGTGGTTGCTTGTGTATTTCTATCTTCCATTAAAGTATCTCCTTGTCTTTACTGCGGTAATTTAGTTCTCCATACCTTCTTCAAGTTTGTTGGTTTGTAGTAGGGCAATTTATTGCCCGTTATACACACCTTTAGAACGTGTGATAAATCGCACGACTACAAACGCATTTGTTCATAGTAGGAAACCTTTTATAGGTAAGGTGTGAGGTCCCAAAGGTAAATCGCCCCATCATGTCCACCGCTTACTAATAGGGTGCCGTCTTGCGAAAATGCGAAACATTGAACATCAGTCGTATGTCCCCAAAAAGTGGCGATGTTTTTACCGGTTGCGACTTCCCATAAGCAGATGGATGTCTTTTTTAATCCACCTTTCCACCAGGCACCCGCAGCCAAATATTGACCGCACGGTGAAAAACGCAACGTGATTGGTCGCTGATTTTCTTCTGATTGTGGAATCGTCATAATGGTTTTTCCCTCTGTCGCATCCCACAAGATAATCTCATTACAGAATCCACCAGCGATGATATCACCATCTGGTGAAAACGCTATACCTACATCATTGCTGCGGTAACCACCTCGTTCTAAAACAGTTAGAGGCAGTTGTGCAATCTGTTTCTCTGTATCAACATCCCATAATAAAACGGTTCGTTCTTGACGCTTCTGAAGGCGTGTAATTGAAATACTTGCAAGCCGCTTTCCATCGGGACTCAATGCCAACGCCCCAACGTATTCTGGGTGTCCTACGAGGACAGCACACTTTTCCCAGTTTCCTCCGTTATTTATTTCATTTGATGAAGGTGTGTACTCCCACACATAGATGTTTCGATCTCTACCGACGCGTGCCAATCGTTGACCAGTTAGGGCAAGTGCATCGGTACCTGTCAGTGGCGATAACCCGGGTTCAGGGATAGCAATTTCAGCAAGCGGTTCACTATTTCCAAACTCACACACCTCCAAGATGTTTTCGTCTCCGCCAACACCAAGGATTTTACCGCTCGAAGTCGGATAAACATCACGTATTCTATCGGGGAATTTTTCTCTGCTCGGACGTTGCACAGACTGACGTGAAATATCCCATAAAAGTGTGTTCCGGCCCCAGTATGCAGTCACTAACGTTTTTTCATCCGGTGTGAAGACTAATGAACCGACGGTTCCGGCGTGTCCTTGAATAGTCGGCAATGCTTGAGCGGTAGATCTGCCTTTCGCCCAGATTTTGATTTCACCACTATCGGTATAAGCCAATTGTGTGCCATTCTCCGAAAAACGACCAAAACTATATTCGCCCTGATGTTCAAATGTATCAATTTTTTCACCTTTCTCTAAATGCAGGATCTCAATCTTGGATGATGGAAAAACCACTGCGGCAATCAATCCATCCTCTGGTGAATAATATGGATGCATCTGAGCATCCTCATGTTCGGTATAGGTTTCCTCAAGATTTTCGGTTTCTATGTCCCAAACGTGAATTCCGCCCTCACTACCGCTGGCTGCCAGAAACTTTCCACACGGTGAAAAACAGAGCCGTCCCCATCTTTCAGACCAATCAAGGCGAGCGATTTGTTCGCCTGTCTCAGTGTCCCACACCGCGATGAATTCAGCCGTAGGACGGTTATTTCTGTCATAACTTGTCCCTGCCAACAGCCTTAAATCTGGAGAGAAGCATATAGGATAGACATCATAGGTGGATGGAATTTCAGTTTCGCTGAGTAAAGTTCCCGTGCGCGGGCACCAAGATAGAATCTTCTTCGTTTTAAGTTGAGGACCGCTAAATACAACGAAACGTTCTCCATCTTCGGAAAAAATAGGTTTGGCAACGTCGGTCCTACCGTGATCATCTACTTCGACGGTACAAACACCGCGTTCAATATCCCATATCTTTAGATTCCCAACAAAAGTGTGTGTGACAATCCGACGATTATCCGGTGAAAATGTGACGGAGTCAGTCATTCCACGTTCCGTGTCCCAGAGTGCAATTGGAGATAATGTGGGGAGTTTGTATAACCAGAGTCCAATCGCTGTACCAACTGCAAAATGCTGTCCATCGGGTGAGAATGCCATATCGCGGACCCTACCACGCCCCAATCGGACAATAGCCCCGTCAGGAAGTGCCCAAGTCGGCACATCTTCGCCATCTATACTGGGCAGCGCAGCGGCAGTAGAATTTTTATTTTCCATGAAAATCTCCTACGGAATGCCCGCTGCCCATAGCTCGCGAGCAAGGTGTATTTATGTGATTTGGAAAGAAGGTTATGTGCAAAACAGTTGATGGGAAAAGCGAGATAAGAAGAAACAGAACATATTCAATACGGACAAAATTATCAGGTTTTCAACTGTGGTTTTCGTCGCAACTTGTAAAACTGGTGGGTTGTTTAACACTATCACATTCATTATAACCCACTCAGGCCTTCTTTCTTCAGAAAATCTGAAGTTTAGCGGAATGTGCCGACGACTTTATTGAACACTCTTTACTGATTGCTGATAACTGACAACTGATAAAGGGTGTGTAAAGTTTTTGTCCTTGGATTCATTTTCGGTTTTCTGTCGGTTGTATGGGATAGATCGGGATGCCGAAAAAAGGTGTAAATTTCACAGTTTTCATAGCATTTCATAGCAAATCCAAAATGTTGTGAATTTTATGAAGTGCGGGGAGTTCAGTCTATGACTGGGTTTTTGGCGATTTTCGTAGTGGGCTTGTGAGTGGCTGCTATGAAATTTGCTATGAAATTTTATAGTGCTGTCAGGGGGATAGTTGTCAGTTATCATACTATTTGTAAATAATATTATCACATTATCGGTTTTTCTGAAAGGCGGCACTGCGAAACAAACTCACAGTTTTGCGGCGTACTTGAAGAAATCCGCAGAAATACTCGCTCCTACCATAGAGAGATTTGTGCCAAAAATCGAAATTATGTGACAATTGGATGGCTTTGCCTTTGTAGCACACTGATAAATATGTGCTTGCATGCTTTGCAGAAAT
>JAAXHI010000409.1:0-1004 GCA_012270875.1 Candidatus Poribacteria bacterium
GTTATACCATTTCTAAATGTTGATCGGACATTACCAGTTTTCAGGTAATGTCTGGCGATGCGGAACAAACTAGAAGTTTATTCTACATAAAGAGGGATTTATTACCAGAAATGATATTAGTTGTCAGAAAGTTGACAATAAACGCGAAAGCCTACATAATAGAAGAACAAAATCAGTAGTAAGATGGAGGCTATAGATATGGACATGACAATTATTCCGTGGGAAATGGTACTTCTGTGTGGACTGTCCCTTTGCGTTGGATGGGGGATCCGTGGAAACTTCGGACATGAATACGGTGCAGCACTCGCGGGTGCGCTCGCTGCGATAGCAATCGCGCTGCTCTCTGGACGCGAAGATTGGTGGCGGCATGTTCATTACTTCGCGCTATTCGGTGCGATCGGTTGGTCGTTTGGTGGGAGTATGTCTTATATGATGGTTGTCGGGTACAGCCATTCGTCACAGCCGTTGACCGTGTTTTATGGGTTCGCGAATTTATTCGTCATCGGTTTCCTATGGGCAGCTTTGGGGGGCGCGGGGACTGCGCTGCCAGCGTTCCTGACGCATAGCCAATTGTCTCTCCTCTTTACACCAATCGCGGCGGTATTTATCGGTTGGTCGCTTCAAGCCGTCATCATCGACTTTGTTCTTGCACCAAAGCGGATGCAACGGCATGAAAGTCCGCTCTATTGGTATGACACGGATTGGGTGGCAGCATTAGTGGCGATCGTCGCTGCAATTATTGTTGCAGTCTTCCGTGGCGGTTTGGATATGGGTACGAACCTCGTTCTGTATATGGGTATTGGTTGGTTCGGCGGGTTTTTGTTGCTCGTAAATGTTTGCCGTCTCCGCATGACACCGCCGCGTGGTGACAACTGGGCAGGTTGTGTCGGTATGGTTATCGGAATCTTGGGATACTGTTCGCGTTATGAACTCAGTGGTGTCGCTTTTGCTACCCTGATGACCGGTTTCACAGGCGGTGTCGCGTTCTCATTCGGACAATTGCT
>JAAXHI010000409.1:1060-6880 GCA_012270875.1 Candidatus Poribacteria bacterium
TTGGAAACTAACCCGGTTTTTCCGCAGTGGACGGAAATATTCGCTGTGTTCTGTGTGCTGATTCTACTGACGTACGTCAATTATCGGAAAGCCGCAGGAACATGGGTAGACTTGGTTGAGGGTTTACCTGAACGATTTTTTGGATTGCCTGTCGTCGGTTGGTTCCGACATTCGAGGGGATGGATCGGCTGGTTTGAACTTTTCTACATAGGTCTCGGTATCGCCTGCGTCTGGCTTTTGTCGGTGCATTTCCGCGAACCGCTTGCTTTCATTCCGACGAGTTGGTTAGGAAAGGGACAACTGCTCTATTTTGTCTTTATATGGTGGGTGGTTATCTTCAACTTTGAACGTGCTCTGGTCGGTTTCAGTCCGCACCGTCTGGTGACGGAAGGTGTAATCACGCTCAATGCGATTATTTGTACCGTGCTGATAGCATTGGGCCCACAGATGGTCCCGAAGCAGACAGGTAGCCTCTTTGTATTCAATGACTGGGTTTTGCAGACATTGATCTGGGGAATAGTCGTGCTGGTAGGGACGACTGTCATCTTCTGGGGTATCAAGCATATACTCTACGGAAAAGAACACGCGCCTGGCGGGGCCCTTCACATCCGTTTCGGACCGGATTCTAATGCACCGAAGGCGAAACCGAAGGCAGGAGAAGAGCATCCATAGAGAGAGCCATCAGCCGTCAGCGGTCAGAGGGTGAAGGGTAACGGGCAATAATGCACTTCGCATTTGGGCGAGTACGCCGCAGAATTGCCCTACTACGAGCGGGTGTGTAGAAATCTCATCTATGATTTTTAACCGTGTATGTGCCGTTGGCGATAGACTTGTCCACCTTTAACGACGACAACGGGTTCCAATTTCTGGGTGCCTGTTTTGGCTTCACCGCGGGCATCTACTAATTGGAATTGACCTTCACGAAGTTCAAATATCACTGCATCCCCCCATGCGTCAACTGCCAGTGTCCCGATCTGTCCGGGCATCAGTATGGTTTCGGCGGGGATACTTGTCACTTTGGCAAGCGCATCGTCGAGCGACATGCCGAGGTATAGGAACTTGTTGACGACATTTACGAGATCGTAGACGGGACCGTTGACGTTGTAGACATGCAGATCAGAGGAGATTGTCGTCGGTTCAACGCCTTGTGCCATCGCTTTCTGAACGACATCCCAACTGAAGGAACCGGCACCGTGTCCAACGTCGAAGATAACGCCGCGTTCAATTGCTGCGTGAACAGCATCTCGGATTTTGCCGTTCTCATCTAAAATACCGCACTCCATATCGTGGAAGCAGTGCGTCAGGATATCGCGTTCACCCATGAGTGCCAATATATCGTCAATGGACTCACACCAAGCGTCTTGTGGGTGCACCATGATAGGCAGTCCTGCAGCATCGGCGGCTTCTCGCGCCTTGTGCAACGGCAACATCTGTGCCCTCGCACCGACGATGCTTTCACGTGTTAACCGGACTTTGACCCCCAAGATGATGTCACGGTGCTGCTCTATCATTTGACACGCTTTCCCGACATCTGCATAGTCCGGATTTTCTAACTCCCCAATTTCCTGCGTGAGCATGCCTTGTGATGAGATATTCAATTGTGCGAGGATGCGCGTGTCGCTCACGTCAATGACGTATTTACGGAACCCTGGGAACGTGTCAGCACCTGCGGAACCGGCATCCACAACCGTCGTCGCGCCGCGTGCCAAGCAGGTCGGATCTGGCTCAATCCCGAAATGACTTACGCCGTAAAAGACATGGACGTGTAAGTCGATTAAACCCGGGGTGACAAAACATCCCGTTGCGTCTAAGACCTCTCGCGCATCAGATGTCGGTATTTCATCACTGAGTACCGAGACCCGTCCGTTCGCGAACGCCACATCTTTTCGCGCGTGGATACCCTGTGCGGGATCAACGACGGTTCCGTTTTTAATAACCAGTTCATAACTCATGCGGGAAGTCCTCGTATGGAAGGTAGGCGCGCTTACAAAGCGCGCCTACCCCAGATTAGGCTTTTGCTTGTTAATGTGTGCTTGCGCGATTGGTAATTGGACACCATCGTGCCATCAGTAGATAATCAAACAGTGCCGATTCCGCTTCGGGGGTGTCGATGCGCTTCAGTGCGTGGATAGTGTTGTCTCGGACATAGCGGTCTTCGTCCGAAAGGGCTTTCGCCAGCACTGGGACTGCGTCGCTTGCAGCGGGTCCAATCTGTGCTAACGCCAATGCAGATTCAAAGCGCACCTGTTTATCCTCATCATTATCGAGCACCTCAATTAGGGCAGGGACAGCCGGTGCAGCGATTGGACCGAGACTTCCAAAGGCTTCAGCAAGATAGCGGCGGACTTCTACATTATCGTCTTTCGTCCGTTCTATTAACGCAGAGATCGCGGGTTCCGCTGCCTCCCCGATCTGTGCCAGGGCATAGGAGGCTTCAACACGCACGGCATCCTCGGTGTGTTGTAATGCTTCGCTCAAGGCAGAAACCGCTGGCGCGCCGACTGCAGCCAATGCGTATGCTGCCATCCGTCGGGTGGGTCCGTTTTCATCACTAAGCACCTCAATGAGTTGCGAAACAGACGGTTCGCCGATGGCACCGAGTGTATACGCGGCATTCAAACAGACAGGTTCATAATCATCACGCAACGCTTGTATGAGATGCGGCACTGCCTCCGCAGCGGATTCACCTAACGCACCGAGTTCATCAGCAGTGCGGGAACGGACAGCGGCATCATCATCGTTTAACGCTGTGATGTGGGCAGCGAGGTTTCCATTCGTTGACTGCGTTGCGTCACCGTTGGATTCTCCGGCGACCCAATTCCAGATATGTCGCCACGTGCCTTGATGCGCGGGTGTTGCTGGATTGATGTCTTCAGGTTTCCAATGCGGATCCGTCACGTTCCACTCCGGTGCTTGTGGTGCGTCCATCCGGATGAATTGGAATTTCATCATGTAGCGCGGCTTGTCTGTCCGGTTCGCCATGGCGCGATGCCAGAGGTCGAAGTGGATAATTGATATCGTGCCAGCCTCACCGCTGAGTGCTAATTCACCCTCGTTACCTTCGGTGATCCGAGTGTTATAATACTGCGTTCCCGGTAAAACGGCTGAGGGCCCGATTTCAAGTGGCGAGTCTTGCGGATAGTAGAACGCCATCGCCCAGCGCGGGCAGTGGTGACGCACCTTCTGATACCCCCAGTAACTATCCTTATGAAATCCCTGTCCGTCACTATGCGGACTGTTATGGTGCGGATGCCGATGTGAATGCATGACGTAATTCTCACCTAAAATACTCGTAAATGCGCCACGGACAGTCGGATCCTCAAAAACCGCTTGCAGTTCAGGGACACGCGGCAGGATATTGTTCCCTAAATTCCCTTCTTTTGCGGTGTATTCCTGCGTTTTACGATAGATGGTCTCATGAAAACTGCGTGGCAGCTCGGTTTTTATGGTGAGATGTCCGTTCACAATAAAATCCCGCATCTGCGCATCGGTTAGTTTATGGCTTTCTTTTAAACGCGAATTCGTTTGCATGATCAATTCTCCCCTTTCTCAGAATAGAGATGCTGCTATTTTACTTGACACAGACTTATTTGTCATTTAATTTATTAGCAATTAGCAGTCAGCGGTCAGTACTTTAATATAGAAATATAGACGTTTTTCTTAGCAGAATAGCCTATTAGATTATAGACCGTTTCAAAAGTTATCCAGTAATTAGCAAAAAGTGTCGATTTTTGTTTATTCTGTACGGAGTGTAGCGTACTTATAGACAGATACTTATATGCTTAGAGGTCATATAGAGATGAGAATTTTAACGACGGATCAGCGTAAGCAGTGGAGGACTGAGGGGTACCTTGTTCTGAAAGAGGTGCTCTCTCCTGATGAGGTGCAGGCGTTATTGGCAACAGTCGATGAGATGGATGCTGAGTTTCGGAAAGGTGAGAATGTTACTGCGGATTCTGTCTTGGATCGGCGGAATGTGATGGAGGATAATGATATTTTCGTTGACCTGATGGATCATCCGGTGACGTTTCCGATTGTGCGTGAACTGATGGGCGATTTTATCCAGCTGAGTATGTCCGAGGTGATTGTCCGTCCACCGAATCCGAAAGACCAAGGGTATATGCATACGGACGGTGGACAGGCGATGCGGACGATTCGGGTCAGTAAATCGAGTTCACCGTTGCAAGTCAAAATCCACTATTTCTTGACGGATCTTGAGAAACCTGATAGCGGGAACTTCACGATTGTGCCGGGGAGCCATAATCGCACTTTTCCTGAAACGGGAGTCAAGGACGGTCCCTATATCCCTGAAGCGGTGCAGTTGTGTGTGAAAGCGGGTGATGCTGCTGTTTTTCCGCACGCGTTATGGCACGGTGTTGTCGCGAACCGATCGAAACAGCCTCGGAAAACGCTAATCTATTGCTATAGTCATCAGTGTTTTCGTCCCTTTGATTACGAAAAGGCATCGCCGGAACTGATGGCGCGTTGCACGCCGCGTCAACGGAGATTGATCGGAGATATTGGGGATTGGAAACCGGGTTCGTATTTCTATTCTCCGGGGGATCAGGAAAAATTAATCAGTGCGCAAGAAGAGGACGATTAGTTAATCAATTTCGATGACAACGTACTGTTGTTCAACGGAGACAGGGAAGGTATCTGCGATGTATGGACCCTTTTCGCGTTCAGAACTGGATGCGTCAATATCCTCACCGCTTTCGACCTGGACTTCGTATTTCCTGACGCGACGTTGGGTGGGACTCCACCAAGATTGCCCAGTTTTGATGTCGAATTCCCAACTGTGCCACGGGCATCGGAGAATCTCGCCTTTACGGGTGTAGTTGTAAGTGCCTGGCGTTGGTGACTCTAAAAAACCGGTGACGATGCCTTTGCAGAGCGGGCCGCCTTGGTGCGGGCAACTGTTACGGATCGCGAAGAATTCGCCATCAATATTAAAGATACCGATGGAACGTCCGCCGATTTCGACGATCTTACTTTCACCGGGGGGTATTTCATTTGAGGTTGCTACGACGTATTTAGGCATTTGGTATTTAGCCATCGGCTGTCAGCCGTCGGCTGTCAGTACAGTTGCGGAATCTTGATTATCGTTTTCTCTGTGTAAATCGGCGAGGTTATAAACCTCGCCTACCTATTTTAAGGGGAATCTCACTACAGTTTTTCAAATGCGTAAAGGTTGCGGGCATTGTCTGATAAGATTTTCTGACGCAGTTCCGCCGATAGGAAATTGGGCAATGCACGGTCAGGGGAATCGAAATCCCAGTGTGGGTAATCCGTGGCGAACATGAGTTTGTCGTTCATGTCCATCTGCTCAAGCATCTGCTCGAAATACTCACGTTTCGGGGGTTCTTCCATCGGCTGTGTGCTGAGCCAGAAATGGTCGCGGATGTATTCCGAAGGCTTGCGTTTGAGATCGGGGATTTCGACGCGGAGTTTCTCCCATGTCGCGTCGAGTCGCCAGATGAGCGGTGGGAGCCATGCGAATCCGCCCTCAATTAGCACAACCTTGAGCGTCGGGAACCGGTCGAATACGCCTTCACAGACATAACTAATGACTTGCGTGTGGAAGGCTTGCGGCATACCGCCGTGATCCTCAATATAGTAGGAGGGCCATCCGGCACCTGTGATGGGACCCTGATTGCCACCGAAGTGGATACCGATAGGTAGGTCGTATTTGACGGCTGCCTCGTAGATTTTCCAATATTTTCGGTTTCCAAGCGGTTCCCGCGTCCGCGCGAGGAGCAAGATCTGAACAAACGCTGGATTTGGACCGCACCGATGGACTTCTGCAGCGGCAAGGTCTCC